>CADBSN010000243.1 GCA_902797255.1 uncultured Bacteroidales bacterium
CAGGTGTAGAAGGACTCATCCACGTATCAGAAATGAGCTGGAGCGCACACCTCCACAGCGCACAGGACTTCATGAAAGTAGGCGACGAGGTAGAGGCAGTAGTACTCACACTCGACCGCGACGAGCGCAAGATGTCACTCGGTATCAAGCAGCTCAAACCAGATCCATGGGAGAAGATCGAAGAGAAATATCCTGTTGGTTCGAACCACATGGCAAAGGTACGCAACTTCACCAACTTCGGTGTATTCGTAGAAATCGAAGAAGGTGTTGACGGACTGATCCACATCTCTGACCTCTCTTGGACAAAGAAAATCAAACACCCATCAGAGTTTACTCAAATTGGCGCAGAAATCGAAGTACAGGTACTCGATATCGATAAAGAGAACCGTCGTCTGAGCCTTGGTCACAAGCAGATTGAAGATAATCCTTGGGACAACTTCGAGACCATCTTCACTCAGGATTCTGTACACGAAGGTAAGATCATCGAAATCCTTGACAAGGGCGCCGTCATCAGCCTCGAGCATGGTGTAGAAGGCTTCGCAACTCCTAAGCACCTCGTAAAGGAAGACGGAAGTCAGGCACAGCTGGGCGAGACCCTCGAGTTCAAAGTAATCGAGTTCAACAAGGACGCTAAGCGTATCATCCTTTCTCACAGCCGCATCTTCGAAGATGTTCAGCGTGCTGAGGCAAAGGCCGCAAAGAAAGAAGCTGCTGCAGCAAAGAAGGCAAGCAAGGCAAAGAAGGAAGAGGCTCCTGCTATCCAGAACAAGGCTGCCAGCACTACACTTGGCGACATCGATGCACTCGCTGCATTGAAGGCAGAAATGACAAAGGAATAAATCCGAATCGTCAACAACTCAATATGATAAGGTGTGCTTTGCGGTACACCTTATTTTTTATATATAAAAAGCACCGATTGCCACTATTGCCCTCTAAAACACAAAAAAACTGTTAAAATTAGCCTCGTAGAGGAAAAAGTTGAAAAAAAGTAGTCAAAAAATTTGCAAGATTCAAAAAGTAATCGTAATTTTGCCACGAAAAGTTAAAACAGCACTGCGTATGAACAAAAAATCACTTATAATATTTGCACTCACAATGCTACTTGGCGCTGGTCAGGCAGCAATGGCTCAGGATGTCGTACAGAAAGCACCCATTGAGACAGAGCAGCAGCAAGCAGTGGTTATTATTGTCAACGAATCAACAATTCATATCAAGAACGCAGAAAAACAAGTATTGGAGATTTATAACCTTGCCGGCGTAAAGGTGAGCACCATCAAGATAGACAGCACAGACAAAACTATAGAACTTAGCAGTCTGCCCAAAGGCTGTTACATTCTGAAAGTCGGTAAGACAGCAAGAAAGTGTTACTTGAAATAACAGCATTGTGAATCCTAGCATACTTGCATGCTTTATAACGAAAAAAAACTATAGCTTCACCAGCTACCCCATAATAGATGATCTCGACGCAATGCAACGATGAGCAAGTACAACGAAGAAGAGACACTAAAACGATTGCAAGATCCGAAAACCCAAACAAGGGCATTTGAGGAAATCGTCAATCATTACAGCCAACCACTTTACTGGCAAATACGTCGATTAGTCGTTGAGCACGAAGATGCAGATGACGTGTTGCAGAACACATTCATCAAAGCGTGGACAAACATCACAACATTCAGAGGAGAATCAAAACTCTCTACATGGCTTTACAAGATAGCCTATAACGAAAGTTTGACATTTCTGAACCATAAACGAGAGCAAC
Organism: uncultured Bacteroidales bacterium; assembly: GCA_902797255.1. GTDB lineage: Bacteria > Bacteroidota > Bacteroidia > Bacteroidales > Bacteroidaceae > Colivivens. Next base: position 1,760 of record CADBSN010000243.1, read on the forward strand.
TCTCAATTGACGACCTCAACTCAATGGTGACGGAAACCCTCGAAAGCGATCCTTATTTTGATGGAGACGAAACTCAACTGATGCTGCAAGAAGCGATCAACTCACTTCCAGACAAGCAGAAAGCGGTATTCAATATGAAATACTTCGAGGAGATGAAATACGAGGAGATGTCGCAGATCACGGGAACAAGTGTAGGAGCACTCAAAGCTTCATTTCACTTGGCAGTGAAGAAAATCGAAGATTATTTTAATAATCGAGATTAAACCATTAACAAAAATTGCAGTCATATAGTTGAAAATAAGTATCAATTGCTATGAAAGAAGAAAAACATATCATTGACAGATGCGGTAAAAAGAATCCATTCACCGTACCAGAGGGATATTTCGATAACCTGACAGCAAGGGTAATGGAGAACATACCAGCAAACGAAACGAAAATCATCAGCATAGCTCCTAAGAGAAGGAGCCATTGGATGCAATGGTCTGGTTTGGTAGCAGCTTGTATGGTTGGAGCATTAGTATGTGTGAATGTTTTCAACAAATCAAACACAGACGATAGTTCTCAGTTAATGAGCAAGATGAATACTGTTGAAACTGCGTACGAAGAAACTTATCAGGAAGACGCACTCAACTATGCGATGGTAGACTATAACGACGTTTATAACTACCTTTCGGGAAGCGGATTTTAATTGAAACTGAGTAACCATGAGAAGACGCATCTATGCTATCATCATCTGCTTGTGCACCATCACAGCTACATGCTACGCACAGCAGAATAACGGGCAGAAAAATCAACGCCAGTTTTTCTCGCCTGAGGCATACAACCAAGGACTTGAGGAATTCGTAAAGAACGAAGCAGGCCTGAATGACGAAGAATGCAAGAAGTTCTTCCCATTGATGCACGAAATGATGAATAAGCAGAGAGAGGTCAACTCACAGATTCAGCAAGTAATGGCCAAGGGATTTAGCGCAAAGACCGAAGCCGATTACGAGCAGATCATCACACGATCAATCAATCTTGAAATAGAGAGCAGGAAAGTAGAACAGACCTACTATAAAAGGTTCCATTCAATTCTTTCCTGGAAACAGATTCACAAAGTGAGAATCGCTCTATCAAGATACAGCATGGAGGCCTTGAGACGATTCGTTCCGAATTACAATCAAAACAACCAGAGATACTGGCAGGAAATGCAAAACGGAGGTAACAGAAACGGAAACAACAACGGAAACGGAAACAGCAACAACAACCGAGGCATGTTCCCACAGTTCGGACAGTTCCCTCAATTTGGAGGGCAGCAACAGAATCAGAACAGAAGGCAGCAATAAGATGAAAGAAAAGATATAGTATTAGATTTTAATAAGTAGTAAACTTTTTTATAATTGTTGTTTTTTTGGGTGGACGTACATGTGAATGTGCGTTCATTTTTTTTGTCCTTTCCAAAGGAAATAAATCAATTTTTCTATCGTTTCATATTGCAATTCCAGAAATAATTCGTATATTTGCACAGCTTTTAGCTAGGTAAGGAAACAGCTGACAGATGAGAAGACTATTATTTTGCTCCATATTACTGATCGGATTGGTGGTTGCATGTAACAAAAACTACCAAATTGACAGTTTATACGAGTTGAACCAACTGATTGAGACAAATCCCGATAGCGCGATTACAGTACTGAAGGAGTTGAGTAGCCGTGTAGAGTTTGCTGAAGCATCCGAGGAATTCAAAGCCTACCATTCCCTGCTGACAATAAAGGCTCTTGACAAAGGGAAACGACTGGAGGGTGCTACAGAAACAGATTCGCTGACAGCTGTAACCATCAACTATTTTGAGCGCCATCAGGAGAGCGGCTTCCTTGCGGAAACCTACTACTATGCAGGACGGGCTATGTCGGAAAACCATAATGGAGAGCGTGCACTTATGATGTACAACAAGGCTTTGATGAATGATACTACTCACCTGAGCATCCATCTCAAGAGCCGAATCTATTCCCAAATGGGACTGATTTATCTTCGCAACGAGCTCTACTCTGAGGCGTTGCAGATGGAAGACTTGGCTCGTTTCTACTGTTTGCAGGACAGCGACACTTTAGGTATGCGTTTATGTGCCGAAACGATTGTCGATATCAGCAGGATGGAGATGGAGAAAGACTCTGATGCGAATAGTGACCAGAAGAAGTTGGCGATTGCCCGAGTGCAGCGACTGAATGAGAAGGTAAAAAACGACATGCTGCACACAAAGAATGCTGAATTAGAGGCTGAGAGTGCCCAGCGTAACAAGATTATCATTATCGTGGTGATTATCGCCGTCATGCTGGTTGTGGTTGCGGTTGTGCTTGCCATCCGCATGCGTAAACAAGCAATAGAACGCAAGAAGTTGTATGAAGAGATGGGAACCTTGAATGCCGTGAAGCGACAGTTCTACGACAAGGAGCTTGATAAGCTGTTAGTGTCGCACGACAGGAACGGCGAGATGCTGAGAGCAAAGGATTGGATGATGATTGAAGAACGGCTGGATGAATCGTTCCCAAACTTCAGGGAAAAGCTATATGCATCTTATAACTTCTCCGAACAAGAATACCGAATCTGCGTATTGATTAAGATGGGTGTTCCCCCATCGATGATGTCCACCCTACTTGCCACAAGTAAGAGTAACATCACTCAAAGCAGACAACGAATGCAGCAAAAGGTGTTCAACGGACGCGGAACAGCTAAAGATTGGGACCGCTTTATTCTTTCGTTGTAAACACCCCTACACTACCCCACATGGCCTATTTGTAAATTTTTTGTAAACTGCTGTGTGACGAAAGTCCGTATATAGTGACGAATTTCCGAA
>CADBSN010000244.1 GCA_902797255.1 uncultured Bacteroidales bacterium
TGGCTTGTCCACCGAATCCAACTCCGCAAGGATATAACCATCTTTATCCTTGCGGAGTGATTTTACATGCTCCTTATTAATAATATAAGAACGGTGACAGCGCAACAGACCATAACGCTCACACATATCCTCAAGGTTCTTCATACTGTTACGCAACACATAAGTTTTCTCTTTCTCTTTATCGATATATGTGATGCTTACATAGTTTTCTTCTGCTGAGATATACAATACATTCCGGGCTTGTGCCACCAGTTTCAAGTTACCATGAACATCCAGAAAACGCATTCGAGAATTCATATCCAGTTCGTCAGCAACCTTATTGTTTGCCAACCTCAACGAAAGCCCAATTATCACATAGGGAAATACAAGAATGAAAGATAACCAATAGACAGAATCACCCAAAACTTCCAAATATGGTATTGTCTGCTGTAGCATCAGCCACAAATACAATGTGACAAAATGAGCCACTACAAACACTTCCATACAACACCAGAAGATATACCAACCCATCGATAGCTGAAGATGCCCTCGAAGAAAGTAAAAAACAAGTCGGGTTATCAGAAGCGTTACCAGCACTATACAAAAAATCATCACAAGATTGAATGCATACAACCCCCTTCCCATATCAAGAAACTCGTCAAAATCAAACGGGCGGTAGATCAAGACAAACACAAGAAAGGAGAACGGAATCATCAGTGCATATAACATTTGCACATTAAAACGATAGAACATATCAGATATTTTAGCCATAATTCACCACAAATTTTGGTGTGACGAATTTCCGAAACACCGAATTTCGTCACAAATATACGACTTTCGTCACAAATAAGCATGTTTCGTCACAAAAAAATATAATTCACCACTATTTTTTGCACTCATGTGGGTTCAATTGCTAACTTTGCACTCAAAATACAAAACAACACACATGAAACGCATTAAACCATTTAACGACTACGAAACGGCCAGCATCGCGCTCACCAATTATTGCAAGGGGCGTGACCTCACATACAACGAATTAGCCGTTGGCATTACCAATATTCACCATATACTCAGCACCCATGGAGTCGCCAAAAACGACCGTGTAAGCATCACGAACGAAGAAACAGAAGTATGGGCCATTAAGCTGGCCGCAATTGTGACTTACGGGGCAGTAGCAGTTATTGTGCCGAACAAAGCAAGCAACGCAGACAAAACATATATTAATAATGTGTCTGCCCCAGTTATGAGTCTTGATGAGTATGACAACTTAGACCTACTGCTCAGCACCCCTACCCTCCGACCTGTCAGAATCAACATCATGCAGTTCTCACTCGACGATGACATTATCATTGATTTTCGCCGTGATCGTTCAGGACATCTCCATTCTGTCACAACAAAGGTGTATGAGTTTATGCAACTGGCCGAGACCATCAAGACCCGCTACAGTAGCCTTCGTCATTCACGTATACCATTGATGCTACTAGCAAATCAAAACAGTGTGGATGCCAAGGAAGTCCTGGCAGCCCTGTCGATTGGTGCACACATCGCAATGGCAGGTAGCCAACCTTCATCGGGCACACTTCTGAAATGCTTGAAACACTATCGCCCACACTTCGTATGTCTGGACACAAGTACTGCAGAACAGCTCATCAGGGAACGTGTCCTACCAATGCTTCACAACCCCAACATGCCATCCTACATGATGAGTTCGATTGCAAGACGCAATCTCATGAAGCAAGCACGAAAACGGATGATGTTCGCACTTGGAGGATGCATCCTCATGGTCAGTGTCACAGGAGGACGATTCAGTCCTGACATTGAGACCTTCTTACAACGAATAGATTTCCCCTATCAGATCATCTAAGCAGATGGCGTGTAAACATACAGGCCAACCCCACTTGTTTGCACCTTCTATTCTATTCCAAAAGACAGGAAAAGGCAGGTGAGTTGACATTTAGTCGACAAAGTTGATACTTTTTTTTCGGTTTTTCTTCTTCGTTTCGCAAAAAAGTAGTAACTTTGCATGCTTTATTGGCAATTCATAAGGCATAACGTATAATTGATCATTTAAATAATAACAAAAAAAATACAGAAATGGCAAAAAACAAAAAAGCATCGAACGACATCATTGGTCTCGATGTACAACTGAGTAAATCAGAGGCTTTTATCGAAAAGCACCTCAAGTTAATTCTTTCATTACTTGCAGTGATCATCATCGTGGTATCAGGCATTTTCCTGCTTCGTCACTTCAACGCAAACAAAACAGCAGAAGCAAACGAACGTATTGCTGCCAGCCAGATAGCATTCGGTATGGAGCAGTATGAGCAAGCATTGAACGGTGATGGTGTACAAGAGAAAGGATTCCTAAAGATAATCGACGAGTATAGCGGTACATCTACTGCAAACTTGGCTAAGGCGTACGCCGGATTGTGTTACGTAAATCTTGACAAGTTGGACGAGGCAATCAAGATGTTGGAGTCATTTGACCCTCAGGATGACCAAATGATTTCACCAAGTGCTATCGCTGCACTCGGCAACTGCTATGTAAAGAAGGGTGACAATGAAAAGGGTGCTGAAACACTTGTAAAGGCTGCACAGAAAGCAAACAACGACGCAGTTAGCCCAATATTCCTCCTTCAGGCAGGAGAAGTGTACGAAGAACTCGGCAAAGCAGATAAGGCACTCGAGTTGTACAAGGAAATTAAAGACAAGTACTTCAATTCTCCGCTCAGAACAGAAATTGACAAGTACATCGAGAGAGTAAGCAAATAATGTGCTAAAGTGCGGCAAAAGATAACAGGGACCTTTAGCCCTGCTTCTTTAGCCTTTAGACAATTTAAATATGGCGACTAAAAACCATAACCTTTCTGACTACGATATCAACAGCGTTCCCGATGCAAAGGGCATGAGAGTTGGTATCGTAGTTAGCGAATGGAACGACAACATCACCGGTGCCCTACTCGATGGTGCCAAAACAACGCTGAAAAGACATGGCGTAGCAGATAGCGACATCAGAGTAGAGACCGTACCAGGTAGTTTTGAACTGGTAATGGGTGCACAATTGATGACGAAGACAGATGTTGATGCTGTCATCGCTATCGGATGTGTGATTCGTGGCGACACTCCACATTTCGACTATATATGTGAGGGTACGACTTACGGACTAGCACGATTGAACGCTACACAGTCCAAACCCGTCATCTATGGTCTTATCACAACAAACAATATGCAACAAGCACTGGACCGTTGTGGAGGCAAGATGGGCAATAAGGGTGACGAATGTGCTGTCGCAGCAATAAAGATGATTGCTTTATCAAGAAAGTTAAGCAAATAACGCGAGGTATCATTGCAGGCATACTTTGTTTGTTTGTATGCCTCATTATACTGATCAATATTCCTGCCATCCAACAGGCGATTGGAAGTTGGACTGCTGATTTTTTGTCGGAACAATTTGGGACAACAGTACGGATTGGAAAGGTAAATCCCGGACTGCTTAACCGACTGATTATTGACGACCTATATATCGAGGACCAAAAGCACCAGGAACTGATTCGTGTTGACAGGACTTCTGTAAGAATTAACCTGATAGCACTGTTAGAAGGAAAGTTCAGAATCTCTAACGCACAACTATTCGGACCTTTACTCCACGTAAAGAAGACCAATCCCGAAGCCCCATCAAATTTACAATTTCTAATTGATGCCTTCTCGTCAGACGAGAAGGAGTCTAATCCATTAGATCTGCGCATCAACTCATTTATCATGCGTAGAGGTCACCTAATGTATGACGTAGAGAGTGAACCGCATAAAGACACGTTTGACCCCAACCACCTCAACATCAATCATCTTGACATAACCCTTTCTTTGAAAGCTCTGGAAGAAGACAGTCTGAACCTCACCGTAAAACGATTGAACTTCACAGAAGAGCATTCAGGGCTACAATTAAAGGACCTTGAGGCACAGATTGAGGGAAACGCGACAGAAGGACATGTGACAGGCCTTAAATTGGAAACCAATCAGTCTGTAGTGAACATCAATCAACTGGTCGCAGAATATGGGAACTACAAGAAAGATAAATCTTATAGATTCACGACTGAGATACAGAACTCACACATCACTCCTGTAGACTTTAAAGGATTGCTACCACAACTCAGCGACCTCACTACTCCACTTTATCTGAATGCACGAATAGAGGGTACACAAGACCATATCGACCTCCACTATTTACAACTACAATCAGATGATCACTCTTTGATGGCCAATCTTAACGGTTATGCAGAAAACCTGCAAACGAACAACAAAGAATGGTACGTAAAAATAAATCAGTTGTCATTGAACAACGACATGAAGGCAACCCTATTCAAGCAACTGAATCCTGAATCAGGAATGCCGGCCATTGTCGAGAATATGGGGAAAATAGATTATACTGGCACCATCCGTCAATCTAACCACCAAACCAGTGTAAACGGTACTCTGGCAAGCGAAATAGGAAATGTAAAATTAACCTTAGATCTGATAGACGGGAAGAATTTCGAAGTTCAGACTAAGTCAGAAGCAGTACATCTCGGCAAGCTATTAGACCAACAAGACTTAGGAATCAGTACCTTTAACATCAGCATGAACGGACGGCTGATTGATCATCAACTACCCGAAGGAACAATTAAAGGGAAACTGGATGTTCTCGAATACAAGGGACACAAATATAATAACATCACCATAGATGCTACCCGAAATCACAGTATTATCAACGGTGTGATCAACATTGCGGACGAACTCGCTAATCTGGGATTCAATGGCACATACAATGAACACAGTTCAAAAATCACAGGCAAACTGCACGTGAACAACATGGCTCCTCATGCGCTGAACTTGGTTGAAGGCTTAACTGACCAATCGTTGAGCATGGACGCGGATATTGATATACAAGGTAAAAATCTAAATACCTTACTTGGCCATGTGGATATCAACATCCTCTGTTTTACCGACAAAGATAGTAGTGTAAGCCTTGACCAGCTCAACGTAAATATCAGTCAGGAAGGAACCAATAAACAGATTGACATCCACAGTGATTTTGCAGAGGCCCACCTTATTGGTAATATAGAACTGGAAGGAATCGTCGATGCTTTCAAGAACCAGCTTGCAGGCCATCTGCCGTCATTGTTACGTCACCAAAAGGGAAATCACAACAAGTTTGCTTTTGATGCCACTGTGATGCCATCAGACATCCTGAAGCATTTCATCGATACAGAATACAACATTGAGCAACCTATCAAGATGACAGGATTCATTGATGCAATCGCAGATACGATGACGGTCAATATTGATGCACCACATATTAGCAAAGAAGAAATCACCTATGTAGGAACCCACGTGTTATGTACCAACTCACCTCAAATGATGAGTGCCTCCGTCAACACCAAACAGAAACAAGGCAAAAGAACCATCAACTACCTGCTTACCGCAGATGCGAAAGACAACCGATTGGAAACATTCGTCAATTGGGAAGACAAGAAAACCAATATGACCAACGGAACGGTCTATGCCACAACAGCCTTTACGGATAGTTTGGGAAAGATGAATGCTCATGTTAATATACATAAATCACAACTGACTGTCAACGACACTGTATGGCAGATTGCCCCCTCACATCTTCAGTTATTTGATAATCGCCTCGTATGTTCTAATTTGAAGATGTACAACGAAAATCAATCGCTCATCGTCAATGGTGCTGTCTCTGAGAAGATGTCCGATTCGCTGATTGTAGACCTCGACAACATTGAAGTTGCCTATATTACTGACCTCGTTGATTTCACAGCCGTTCGCTTCCAAGGACAGGCATCAGGAAGAGCACAAATCAGTAACATCTATAATGACATACACCTGAATGCCAACCTTGTCGTCAAAAACATGCATCTGCAAGAAGGTCGGCTCGGCACAGGTTACATCCAGGCGTTCTGGGACAACTCCATTAAAGGTATCCGTGTGAATGGTCACATCACTGATTTCTACAAGCAGTTGAACCGCACGACCGATGTGGAAGGGTTCATCGCACCCAGCCAGAACGACATGGACCTGAAAATCACTACCAACAACACCAATGCAGAATTCCTGAATGGTTTCCTATCATCTACATTCCGCAACATTAATGGGAAGACCAACGGTGTGATACATATTATAGGCCCGTTAAACGATGTGAATCTCGTTGGTGATATCTGCGCTGATGTCGATATGACACTGAGGGCTACCAATGTGAAATACCACATCAATCCCGATGATACCATCCGTCTACGACCCTATCAGTTTGTTTTCAACGACATACAACTGACTGACAATCTTGGTAATAGCGGAACCGTCAACGGTACACTTGCCCACAAGAACATGAAGAACTTCAAGTACGACTTCGTCATCAACACCCAGAACCTTACCATCTATGATGAAGAAGAATTCAATTCTGATAAGTTCTATGCTACCGTCTTTGCGGATGCAACGCTCGAAATACATGGTTCGGACGGACATCCACTAAGGATGACAGCAGATATGACCCCTACTCACGGAAGCGTTTTCGCTTATGACACAGCAACCCCCGATGCTATCAATTCTGGTAGTTTCGTTCAATTCCATGATGTCACCCCTCAGGAATCACCTAAGAAATACTTGTTGTTCAACGAAGAGGATGATGAAGAAGTAATCGTTGACGACCAAAAAGACCAACTCAACTACCAAGGCGACATCTTCATGGATATCAGCATTCATGTTAATCCCGACTGCGAAATCAAGCTCCGCATGGACAACGTAGAAGACGGTTATATGTCAACTTACGGGTCTGGAACCCTCTTAGCGCACTACCACAACAAAAGCCCGTTCTCTCTGAATGGCATCTATCAGATTGAAGGAGGTCGATACCGCCTCTATCTGCAAGACATCATCTTCCGAGACTTGGATCTCCAAAGCGGTAGTAATGTGGAATTCAACGGCAACCCATTCGATGCCAATATTCACCTCATCTGTCACCACACCATCAACGCTGTGCCTTTACAAGATATCACAGCAGGTAATACGTTCGGAACCACCAGTAAGGTGAAGGTCGTCTGTGTATTGGACATCACAGGCAAACTGGGTAATATGAACTTCGGATTTGATATTCAACTGCCAAATGTCAACGATGAAACCCGTCAGTTGGTGAAAAGCCTCATCAGTACAGAAGACGAGATGAACATGCAGATGATTTATCTGCTGGGATTGGGTCGTTTCTACTCAAACGAGTATGCACGTGCTGCAGGTAATTCAGGTTCAGATCAGGCGGTCAATACCTTGCTGTCATCAACCATCTCAGGCCAAATCAACCAGATGCTATCTAACGTCATCGGACAAGACAGCAAATGGAACTTCGGAACAGGTTTGTCAACTGGAGAAAAAGGATGGAACGATCTGGATGTCGAAGGAATCCTGTCAGGACGTCTCATGAACGACCGCCTACTCATCAACGGCAACTTCGGTTATCGCGACAATGCCCTGACCAATTCGGCCAACTTCATCGGAGACTTCGACGTGAAGTGGCGACTGACTGAAAACGGAAACACATTCATCAAAGCATATAATCAGACCAACGATCGATATTTCACAAAGACCACCCTCAACACACAGGGAATCGGTATCACCTACCAACGCGATTTCGACTCATGGAAGGCCCTGTTCCGAAAGAAAATGAAGGAGGAAAAAGAAAAGAAAAATAAAACTAAAAACTGAACGATATGAAGTACGGATTTATCAAGGTAGCAGCTGCAGTGCCCCAAGTCAAGGTGGGCGACTGCCAATGGAATGCAAACCAGATTGAAAGCTTAATAGCTCAAGCAGAAGGTAAAGGTGTGGAAATCATCTGTTTCCCCGAACTCTGTATCACTGGATACACTTGCGCAGACCTCTTCCTGCAGCAACAACTGTTGGAGAGTTGCGAAAATGCACTATTTCGTCTGCTCGACGTAACCCGTTCGTTGAACATCATCATCATAATCGGACTCCCCATTCGTATCAACTCCATGCTGTTCAATGCTGCTGCAGTCATACAGAAAGGAAAGATTCTGGGCATCGTGCCCAAATCGTTCATTCCTAATTATAAGGAATTCTACGAAAAGCGATGGTTCACATCCGGAATGGATATTCATACCAATGTCACGATATGTGCACAGACGGTAAGCTTCACTCGCAACCAACTGTTCCAGACCAGCAACTGCACGTTTGGTATCGAGATATGCGAAGATTTGTGGGCACCGATTCCACCAAGCTCCACACTTGCCCTGCAAGGAGCCGACATCATCTTCAACCTGTCAGCAACCGACGAGGTGGTGAGCAAACACTCCTATCTCTGCGACCTGCTAGCTCAGCAATCAGCACGATGCATCAGCGGCTATGTCTATGCGTCAAGCGGATTCGGCGAATCCTCACAGGATCTTGTCTTTGCCGGTAACGGTATGATATATGAAAACGGAAAGTTATTGGAAGAGGGAAAACGTTTTCACATGAAAGAACAATTGGTGATTTCAGAAATCGACATCGAATATCTGCGTTTAGCACGACAAGCCAACATCACGTTTGCCGATAGTCAGGTTTCTGCACCACAGCCCATTATAGCACAAGCCGTCTCATACAAAGAATGGAATGATGTCCCTACCCTCACCCGGACAATCGACCCAAGTCCGTTTGTTCCGAAAGGCGAACTACTCAACCAGCGTTGCGACGAAATCTTTGCGATTCAGGTGGCAGGTCTTGCCAAACGTATCGTCCACATCAACGCCAAGACCCTTGTTATCGGCATCTCAGGCGGCCTCGACTCTACACTTGCACTTCTTGTTGCGGCGAAGACCATGGACAAGTTAGGTCGCAGCCGTAAAGACATCATCGCTATCACTATGCCTGGATTCGGAACGACCGACCGCACCTACACCAATGCCATCTCGCTGATGACCTCATTAGGTGTCACGTTAAGGGAAATTTCTATCAAGGATGCCTGCATCCAGCATTTCAAAGATATCAACCACGACATCAACGTTCATGATGTGACCTACGAAAACAGTCAGGCTCGCGAACGTACCCAGATTCTGATGGACGTGGCCAATCAAGAAGGAGGCATCGTGGTCGGAACGGGCGACCTGTCTGAACTGGCGTTAGGATGGGCCACTTATAATGGTGACCACATGTCGAATTACGGAGTCAATTGTTCGATTCCAAAGACGCTGGTGCGCCATCTCGTCACATGGGTTGCGAATACCAGTGTCGACGACACATCAAAAGCGACTCTACTCGACATTGTTGATACACCAATCAGCCCGGAGTTGATTCCTGCAGATGAGAACGGACAGATCAAACAGAAAACGGAGGACTTGGTAGGTCCATACGAACTGCATGATTTCTTCCTCTATCACTTCATGCGAAATGGCTTCACACCTGCTAAGATTTACTTCCTCGCTCAACAGGCATTCAAGGGGACTTACGACGAAGAGACCATCCTAAAATGGCTGCGCACATTCTATCGCCGCTTCTTCAGTCAGCAGTTCAAACGCTCTTGTGCACCCGACGGGCCTAAGGTCGGTAGCGTGAGTCTCAGCCCTCGTGGCGACTGGCGCATGCCGAGCGATGCAATATCAACTGAATGGTTGAAGAATCTCGATGAGGCAACATCCTCACTTCCTTTGTTTTCATAACTCTAACACCCCATCCCTCTATGGCAACAGTAGACGATAAAAAAATCATTTTCTCAATGGTCGGTGTTTCGAAGACCATTCAGCAGAATCAGAAACAAGTACTTAAAAATATATACCTTTCGTTCTTTTATGGTGCGAAGATTGGCATCATCGGTCTGAACGGAGCCGGTAAATCCACACTGATGAAAATCATTGCAGGAATCGACCAGCAGTATCAAGGCAATGTGGTGTGGAGTCCGGGGTATTCTGTCGGTTATCTGCCGCAGGACCCACAGCTCGATGCCACCAAGACCGTAAAGGAGAATGTGATGGAAGGTGTACAGCATATTTATGATGCACTGAAAGAATACGACGAGATTAACGTGAAGTTCGGCTTGCCCGAGTATTACGAAGACCCCGACAAGATGGATCAGCTCATGACCCGTCAGGCAGAGCTACAAGATATCATCGACGCTACCGATGCATGGAACATCGACAGCATACTCGAACGTGCGATGGATGCTTTGCGCTGCCCACCTGCCGACTGGTCTGTAGAGAAGCTATCAGGTGGCGAGCGTCGTCGTGTGGCCCTTTGCCGCCTGTTATTACAGAAACCCGATGTGCTCTTGCTTGACGAACCTACCAACCATCTGGATGCTGAGAGCATTGACTGGTTGGAACAGCATCTCCAGCAATATGAAGGTACGGTCATCGCTGTCACCCATGACCGCTACTTCCTCGATGATGTGAGCGAATGGATTCTTGAACTCGACCGTGGCGAAGGCATCCCCTGGAAGGGCAATTACTCATCATGGCTCGAACAAAAGTCCATCCGTATGGCTCAGGAAGAAAAGACCGAAAGCAAACGTCGCAAAACCCTTGAGCGTGAGTTGGAGTGGGTACGTATGGCCCCCAAAGCACGTCAAGCAAAGGGAAAAGCCCGTTTGAATTCATACGACAAACTGCTGAATGAAGACCAGAAGGAACGTGAGCAGAAACTCGAGATATTCATTCCTAACGGTCCACGACTGGGCAACAAGGTTATTGAAGCCGAGCATGTAGCCAAGGCATTCGACGACAAGGTGCTGTTTACCGACCTCAACTTCAACCTGCCACCTAACGGCATCGTAGGTGTCATCGGTCCGAACGGTGTCGGAAAGACCACCCTCTTCCGCCTCATCATGGGATTGGAGCAGGCCGATGCAGGCAGTTTCTCTGTAGGCGAGACCGTGAAACTCAGCTATGTAGACCAGCAGCATCAGGACATCATCCCCGACAAGAGCGTCTACCAAGTTGTGAGTCAAGGCAACGAAACCATCCGCATGGGAGGTCGCGACATCAATGTCAGGGCCTATCTTAGCCGTTTCAATTTCAACGGAGCCGATCAAGAGAAACTCTGCGGCGTACTCTCAGGCGGTGAGCGCAACCGTCTGCAACTCGCCATCGCACTGAAACAGGAAGGTAATGTACTGTTACTCGACGAGCCTACCAACGACATTGACGTCAATACTCTCCGTGCCCTCGAAGAAGGTCTGGAGTCTTTCGCAGGCTGTGCCGTCATCATCAGCCACGACCGTTGGTTCCTCGACCGCATCTGCACCCACATCCTTGCTTTCGAAGGCAATGGTGAGGTATTCTGGTTCGAAGGGTCCTACACCGACTACGAGGCTAACAAAGCCAAGCGTCTCGGACTTGAGGAGCCCAAGCGTATCCGTTATCGTAAACTCATGGAAGACTAATCCTTTTGCCCTATGAAGTTCATCAACCTCTCCCCCCTACTCCTATTATTCGTGGCAGTCGCCCTCCTGTCATCGTGTTCGAAAGACAACGATAGCAACATCATCTTCTCACACGTCGATCTCGGGAAATACGAGTCACGCCTTGAAGTGCCCAAACTCACAGGTGGCGACAACCTCTTCATCCAGCATAGCGTGAAGATCGGCAACGACTCCGTCATGACATACTGCCTCGAATACAATCCTGCGAAGAACCACTCACGCTGGGTGGCCTTCCGCTTCGACGGAAAGACCCGCGACCTCGGTAGCGGACGTACCAATGCATGGGCCGACGATCCCAAACTGCCAAAGAAATACCAGATAGGCTACGGTGCGTTCAGCCGCTACACCCGTGGTCACCTCTGTGCTTCGTACGACCGCCAATATAATACTGAGGCGAACCGCCAGACATTCTACATGAGCAACATGTCGCCACAGCAGTACGACTTCAACAGCAACTACTGGACAGCCTTCGAGAACTACGTGCAAGACATCGGTCGCGATGCCACGTTTGCCGACACCCTCTACGTGGTGAAAGGCGGCACCATCGACCAGACGCTGGGCACCGTGAAAAGTAGCGGCGGCAAGTCCGTCGTCATTCCCAAGTACTACTTCATTGCCCTCCTCCGCTTCAAGGCTGGTGAATACAGTGCCATCGGCTTTTGGGTTGAGCACAAAGACGACTATGGTTATTCGGGGAACAATTATGCACCACGTTCTGTAGTAAGCAACAAAGCCGTCACCATCGACTTCCTTGAGTCGAAGACCGGAATCGACTTCTTCCACAACCTGCCCGACCAAAAGGAAAGCGCCATCGAAGCCGAGGACATCGAGACGCTGAAAGACATCTGGTTCTGAACACTATATATAATATAAAGGTATAAGCCGTTGCAAATAACAAACGAATCACCCAACAGATGAAACAAAAATCTTTATACATATGGATGACTATAGCTGCCATGATGACGACAATGAGTGTCAGTGCTCAGCGAATACAAGTTGTGGACAGTAACGGAGAAGGCATTCCCCTTGTGAGTGTACTGACCGAGGACGGAATTTATATCGGGAAGACAGATCTCGATGGTGTGCTGTCGGATGTGAAGGGTGCCACGAAGGTGGGCTTGACCCACGTGGCCTACAAACCTAAGCTGGTCACCGTTGCCTCGCTCCCTAATGGACGAGTCGAGATGGAAGACTTGAACTTCAGCATCGCCGAGGTTGTCATCAAGCCCAAGCCCTACATATACGTCGAGGCATACTACCGCGTCTATGTCTATCGCAATGACTCGCTCGGCTACTACCACTGTGGCATCATGCCCAATGCTTACAACCAGCAGAAGAAGAAGTTCGAGCATGGCAGCTACAACAACTGCTATGTAGAGTACTATCCCTCATTCGGAGTGGCCGTTACCTGGGGTGCACGGGCTGATCAAAACAGGGCTGGACAGATACGCATGAGCAACGCACCGAGTAAGGAGAAGCTAAAAACCAAATATTTCGTAACGACCGACGACCGCAATCCAAACCACTGGGTGTTCAGCATTCCGGAAGGCATCGTGGGTCAACTCGTACGCAACGGAAATCAGGTACGCACCACCCTTAATGCCGGCAAGATACAAATGTATGCGAACAAGGTTAAGGGCGAGAAAAAAGTATTAGCGAAACGCGAGGAAATAGAGTTAGACTATCAGTTCACCCTCATAGGCAACAACAAGCAGGATGGAGAAGAGGCAGACATCACCGACTTCATCATGGAGACCAACCACTGGGAGTACACAGACAAAAAAGGCCATGCGAAGTTTATCATTGAATGCTACGCCACCATCCACGACTATCTGGACCAGAATGACTTAAACACCAAAAAGAAGGAACTGAAAAACCGATATAAACGTGCCACCCTTGAGGACATGGAGGCTTATGAACGCCAACATGGCATTCCTAACCTGCCTGCCACCGTGCGCCAGTCACTCAGGAAATTGAAGCACGACAATTAAAACATAATCATTGATGGGCGGGTAGCTGCACGGCTTCTCGCAAATGACGGGAACGAGAGTGAAGCCTCAAAAATCAGAGGTGACACAACCGTTTAAGTAATTGCACGCACCCGATTGAGCAACAGAGTACACTCGACTGAACAAAGGGATGCAAAGTCCATAGAAATCACGAAGGGAAGAAACAGCAAACCCTCTCTATCATGCGATAAAGAGGGTTTGCTATTGGGGAGGGACTGTACCTTTATTTCTTCTCCAAATCTTTGCTGGAGACTGCGGTCATCTCGCCAGTGACGTAGATGCGAACAAGATCTTCAGAGTTAGGCTTACCGTTGTAGAACACCTGAACGGTCTTCTTGAGCTTGCCCGGCAATTTTCCTGTGCCATCGTAGGTGACTTTGATTTCGCCCGTTCCACCTGGGCTGATGAAATCCTTGGGGTAGTCGGCTACGGTACATCCACATGAGGTGTGGACGTAGGTGATAGCGAGCTTGGCCTTGCCCACATTCTTGAACTTGAACACGCAGGTCTGTACGGGATTATCCTCCGAGAAGACTCCGAAGTCGATGGTGGTTTTCTCGAACTTGATGACAGGGTATTTCTTTGCTGTGGCAGTCATGGCGAACATGCATGTCAGCACAATCATAAGGGTCTTTACTGTTTTCATGTCTTATTGGGTTTTTAGTTATATCGTTATTCTGTAAATCCAGTCTATTGGTTTCTTCGCCACACGACATCCTCGGTTCGGGCATCAACATTGAGCTTGCGAGCCAGAATGAAGAAGTAGTCGCTCAGGCGGTTGATGTAGGAGGTGACGGCTTCATCCACATCTGTTCCGCATTCGATGAGACGGAACACACAACGTTCGGCTCTGCGACACACGGTGCGGCAAACATGGGCATAGGCTGCAGCACGACTTCCACCTGGGAGGATGAAGAGACGCAGGGGAGGCACGATGGCATCGAGACGGTCGATCTCTGCCTCGACAGCATGTACCATCTCGTCAGTCACGATGTTTCCCTGACCCGATTCGCTATCGGAGTTATCGGTGGCAAGATAACCACCTACGACGAACAGCGCATGTTGCACCTCGGTGAGAAACAGAACATCATGCTCGTCGTCGCAAAGGGTGATGAGCACGCCAATGTCTGAATTAAGCTCGTCGATGGTGCCATAGCTCTCGAGCCTGTCGCAGCATTTCGACACGCGCTGACCACCGACCAGTGAGGTCTGACCTCTGTCGCCTTTCCGTGTATAGATCCTACCCATTACCTTTCCGTTTTTTTCAACACTTTTTCACCGGTATGTCGTCGATGCGCGTCTGATGACGTCCTCCTGCAAATTCAGTAGCGAAGAACTCATCGAGACACTCGCGGCAAGTCTCCTCACTGATGAACCGACCAGGGAAGACAATGACGTTGGCGTTGTTGTGCTCGCGGATGAGATGAGCAATTTCGGGCTGCCACACCAGTCCGGCACGGATACCCTGATGCTTGTTGAGCGTCATGCTGATACCTTCACCGCTACCACACATAGCGATACCAGGATAAACTTCGCCACGCTCGATGCCCTCAGCCAATGCATGACCATAAGTGGCATAGTTACAACTCTCCTCGGTGAACGTACCATAATCCTTGTACGCCATACCCTTCTCTTCGAGGTAACGCTTGACAAACTGCTTCAACGGAAACGCAGCATGATCGCTGGCAATTCCTATAGTTTTTATCTCCATAATAATATTTGTACCTAATAATTTGGGAGCAAATATACAAATAATTCATTATTCATGAGTTATAATTCAACATAATTTAGTAATTTTGTCGCAAATTCAACTCAAAACAAAGAAAATAACAAACTTATGTAACGACTTTTAGTATCTATTGTCATCATGGCAACAA
>CADBSN010000245.1 GCA_902797255.1 uncultured Bacteroidales bacterium
CAGACAATGAAAGGCTATCTCTTCCGCCTGCTGAATCACGAAGAGCTCTCCCGCGAGGAGATGAAGACCATCTTGATTGGTATCACCCAGAGTGAGTACCCCAACGAACAGATTACCGCTCTGCTCACCTGTTTGCAGATGCGAGGTGTGACAGTTGATGAACTGCTCGGTTTCCGTGACGGTATCCTCGAAACGGGTGTGCCGGCCATCCTCGATTGCGACCGCTACATCGATGTGGTTGGAACGGGTGGCGATCGCAAGAACACCTTTAATATTTCTACAACCGCATGTTTCGTAATCGCTGGTGCAGGCTATAAGGTGGCCAAGCATGGCAACTATGCAGCTACTTCCGTATCGGGAGCCTCGAACGTTATCGCTCATCATGGAATCAAGTTCACGGATGATATCGACAAGTTGAATCGCTCGCTGAACGAGGCAGGCATCGTATATCTGCATGCCCAGCTCTTTGCCAAGGCCATGAAGTTTGTCGGACCTATCCGCAAGGCCTTGCAGTTCCCTACCATATTCAATCTCTTAGGTCCTATCGTCAACCCTTCTCAGCCTAAATGTCAGTTGTTAGGTGTCGCTAATCTCGACCAGATGCGTCTCTACAATCAGGTTTATCAGAAGATAGGTATCGACTATGGTATCGTGAACAGCATCGATGGCTACGACGAGATTTCGCTGACAGGCGACTTCAAGGTGACTACGAAGGACTACGAGCGTATCTTCTCACCAAAGGATCTCGGCTTTGCAATTGCAAAACCAGAAGAACTCGTCGGAGGAGCCACAGAGGAAGAAGCAGCACAAATCTTTGACTCTGTTCTCGAGAATCGTGCCCTGCCTGCCCAGAAGAATATCGTGCTGGCGAATGCGGCATTCGGTATTCAGGTGTTGGAGAAGGGCCAGAAGAGCATAGAAGAGTGTATCGATATAGCTCGCGAAAGTATCGATAGCGGAGCAGCCCTGAAGACCTTCAAGAAATTTGTGGAACTGAACTCATAATTCCCATTAGCCCCATAAGTCCCATTAGCCCTATAAGCCCTATGCAAGATATTCTCGAACAGATTATTGCCACCAAGCACGAAGAGCTGGCGTTGCTGAAGGCAAAGAAGACCTCTTTGCGCGAAGCATTGCTCCAAAGTGAAACAGGTATTATTGCTGAGTTCAAGCGCCGTTCGCCTTCGAAGGGTTGGATAAAGCAGGAGGGTAGGGCAGACATTATCCCTCTGAGCTATCAGCAGAACGGTGCAGCCGCTCTGAGCATTCTGACTGACGAACACTACTTTGGCGGCTCCGACGATTTTATCCGTCAGGCTCGCCAGCGCGGAGTCACACTCCCTATTCTCTATAAGAACTTCGTTATCGATGAGGCCCAACTCTATGCTGCAGCCCTCTGTGGAGCTTCTGCTGTGTTGCTGATTGCTGCCTGCCTGACCAAACAGGAGTGCAACATGCTCTTGAATAAGGCTCACTCACTTGGTCTTGAAGTGCTCCTTGAGATGCACTCCGAACCTGAATTGGAGTATGCAGAACTCGAGCCGGACCTCTGCGGCATCAACAACCGCAACCTCGGATCGTTTGTGACAGATGTTGAGAATAGTTTCCGTTTGGCTGAGCTCCTACCTAAGGATGCGGTCAAAGTCAGCGAGAGCGGTATCAGCAACCCTGATACAGTGAAGGCGCTGCGTCAGGCTGGTTTCCGCGGCTTCCTCATCGGTGAGAACTTCATGAAGACTGCCGACCCAGGTCCGGCTCTCAACGAATTCATTTCGCAATTATGAATTATGCATTATGAATTGTGAATTAATAAAGGTCTGCGGCATGCGTGATGCGGAGAATATCCGTGAGGTGGAGAAATTGTTGACTATCAATTGTCAAGAGTCAAGAGTCGAGGGGCGAGAGTTCAATGGTCAATTGTCAATTGTCAATTGTCAATTATCAATTAATTGGATGGGCTTTATCTTCTGGCCAAAATCCAGTCGCTATGTCAGCCAGCGCCCAGCTTATCTGCCTACGCAATGCAAGCGGGTAGGGGTGTTTGTGGATGAGGAAATCCAGAGCGTGCGCCGCATTGCCGATGAGTATGCCCTCGATTATATCCAGTTGCATGGAAACGAGAGTAGCGAGTATTGCGCTCAGTTGCAGGGACTTCATCTTATCAAGGCCATCAGCGTGAGTGGGCGCAATGATATTGCCACATACCGTAAATACGAGGGATTGGTGGATTACTTCCTCTTTGATACTAAGTGCCCTTCGGTAGGTGGTAGCGGTAAGCAGTTCGACTGGACAGTCCTCTCTGTCTACGATGGCAACACGCCCTTCCTGCTTAGTGGCGGTATCGGCCCCGATGATGCAGAACACCTCCGCGCCCTGCGGGTGCTTGACGGGTTTCCCATCGAGAAGTGCATCGGTATCGATCTTAACTCTCGTTTCGAACTCGCCCCAGGCATGAAGGATGTAGCTACTCTCCGTAAATTCATAGATGAATTAAATCGCAAATAAATGGTACATTGTAAATTGTAAAATGGTAAATGTTATTATGAACAAGATCAATACATTGTTTGCCCATCGAGGCGACAAGAAATTTCTCAGCCTCTACTTCTGTGCCGGCTGTCCCACACTCGACAGCACGGGTCAGGTCATCTTAACAATGCAGAGTCGAGGCATCGACATGATCGAGGTCGGCATTCCGTTTAGCGACCCTTTGGCCGACGGTCCCGTCATTCAGAGTGCAGCCACCCAAGCCCTTAAGAACGGCATGACGCTCTCTAAGCTCTTTTCCCAGCTGAAGGAAATCAAGGACGATGTGCAGGTACCCCTTATCTTAATGGGCTATCTAAATCCCATTCTGCACTACGGCATTGAGTCCTTCTGCCGCAGTTGTGTCGAGAGCGGAGTGAGTGGAGCCATCATTCCCGACCTCCCCTTCGACGACTATCTGAATACCGTAAAACCAATCGCTGACCGATTCGACCTGCGTATCATCATGCTCATCACCCCAGAGACCAGCGAGGAACGCATCCGATTCATTGACCAGAACACCGACGGTTTCATCTATATGGTTAGCTCAGCTTCCATCACGGGCACTCAGAAGAGTTTCGACGAGCAGAAGCAGGAGTATTTCCGTCGTATCAATGCGATGAACCTCCGCAATCCTCGCATGATTGGCTTCGGCATCAGCAACGCTCCAACCCTCAAGGCTGCCCAAGACAATGCGGCAGGAGCTATCATCGGCTCAAAGTTCGTCGCATTACTCAACGAAACCAACGGTGATGCCGACGAAGCCCTCAACCGTCTTTACGATGCTTTAAACATTGAACATTGATAATTATGAAGCGCATAGCTATACAAGGACTGATAGGGTCGTTTCACGACATTGCGGCCCATCTCTATTTTGAAGGAGAGCAAATCCAACTCATCTGCTGCTCCACGTTCGAAGATGTGTTTGCTTCGATGCATGACGACCCCACCGTCGTAGGTCTGGTGGCCATCGAGAACACTATTGCAGGCTCCCTGCTCCACAACTATGAGTTGCTACGCGACTCAGGTGCCAGCATCGTGGGTGAATACAAACTCCATATCACCCATTGCATTTGCTGTCTGCCCGACGACGACTGGGACACCATCACCGAAGTACATTCACATCCTGTAGCCCTGATGCAATGTCGTCAGTTCCTGACCCGTCATCCCAGATTGAGGCATGTGGAAGCCGATGATACGGCAGGTTCTGCGAAGATGATAGCTGAGGAAGGACGTCGAGGTTGGGCAGCCATATGTCATGCTGAGGCTGCTGAGCTCTACGGGTTGAAAGTGCTTGAAGACCATATTGAGGACAACAAACACAATTTCACCCGATTCTTGGTTCTCAGCCATCCCAACAAAGCCGACCAGCTCCGTCCGCTGACAGAGACCAATAAGTCGAGCATCGTGTTCTCCCTGCCCCACGAAGAAGGATCGCTGTCGCATGTACTGGCCATCCTGTCGTTCTACAAACTGAACCTCACGAAGATTCAGTCGCTACCCATCATTGGGCGCGAGTGGGAATACCTGTTCTATGTCGACCTCATGTATGACGACCTTACCCGTTATCGACAAGGCATAGATGCCATCATCCCTCTCACGAAAGATTTCAAGATCCTAGGCGAATACCGTGACGGTAAACATTCGTTGTGATTTTGCACTTTTTTGTACTTTGAAGCAATAAATTTTTCACTTTTATCAAAAATGCGATTAAGTGAGTGTAGAGTCAAGCTCGCTTGAACTATGCCGAGCGGTAGCATTTTGCGCGTAGCGAATTATCAATTATCAAAAATGCGATTGAGCCGAACAAAGAACAAATAAATTTGTATTTTTGAGGCGTAGCATTTTGCGCGTAGCGAATTAATTTGTAACTTTGCACTCAGCAACAATAGTTCAAATCATAAAAACAATCAGAAACAATGATTAAGATGAAAACTTTTTTTTTTGCTTCATTGCAATTGTCATGCTCTCCCAATCCGTGAATGCCCAGAAACTGACACTCTCCAAAAAGTTAGGAAGCAATTGGAGTAGCGATATGGTGAGCATGAAAAACAAGCCAAACGGTATTATTTATCGTTTGCGTGAGGATATCCAGTGCGAAGATCTGCCTCGAGTACCTGAGGTGGAGGGTTTGGATGTGATGATTGCCGAACCTATCGATCAGGGATGGCTTGCTCTTTATCGTCTGCCGTTAACTGCAGATGATTATAACTTCGTTGTAGTGTTCTATAATCGCGATAAGCAACCTACGCAGGCAATCAATCTCTGCGACATCTCGAACAATCGTTACTGTGAGGTGCAGGATGTACGATGGGATGGTGAGAACCAGTATCTGATGTTCAACATGGCTTGTCCAAGCTATGCTTCGGGAGTTAACGGAAAAGGTAGTAAACTGCATTGCTACGATGTTGCGAAGAAAAAGATGGTTTGGGAAACGAACTGGCTGACGAGTAACGACATTTTCATTTTCGATGACCAATTCGTTTATTGTTCGTATGGATTTACCGACGAAAAGGATTATCTCTTCATGCTTGACAAGTTCACAGGTAAGGTCTATAGCAAGATCCCAATGGCAAAGAAGGTGGACTATCTGGAGCTGAATGTCCAAAACGACAAAAAGCAGTTGTATGCGGTCGACTACAACAAGCATCTGTTTATATATAATGTGGAGGGAGCCAAGTCTGCCGCCCCCAAGTTGTTTACGGTGGTCTATGCTACCTCGTCGGATGGATTCCTCAATCTTCGTGAGAAGCCATCTACCAGTAGCCGTATTCTTGGTCGTCTGAACTCAAAATCACACGACTTGGGTAATGGCGTGTTGCTAGAGCAAGGTGATCAGTGGAGTAAGGTTAGTATTAACGGCACTGTGGGATATGTGTACACGAAGTATATGGGTAAGCAGACGTGGTTTGATGGTAAGGGAAAAACCATACTCGTTGCTCGCGATAATATCAACGTGTATGCTGAGGATTTCAGCGATTCGGGTCGTATGCCAGTCTTCTCAACATTGAAAGCAGGCACAATCATTGCTGACCGCTATAGCGATGAGGGTGAGT
Source organism: uncultured Bacteroidales bacterium (assembly GCA_902797255.1). Lineage (GTDB taxonomy): Bacteria > Bacteroidota > Bacteroidia > Bacteroidales > Bacteroidaceae > Colivivens. The sequence continues at coordinate 5,580 of CADBSN010000245.1, forward strand.
ATTATCGCCTGGTAACAGGACATGATTGCTTATTTGTCAAGAAAACAGATGTACAGGTAAACAATGCTCTTTAAATCTTGAAACCATGAAACATTCTTTATCAATAATCATAGCTGCTATGGCAACTCTGTTTACACCCAGTTGGGCACAAACGGAGATACGCCAGTTGAATATCGACACCAAGTCGTTGGGTATTGAAATCAGTCCTACGCTCAGTGGTATATTTTTCGAGGATATCAATCAGTCGCTCGATGGGGGTGTCTGTGCGCAGATGATACAGAATAACTCGTTTCAAGCATACAACGTTCCCGACGGACCTGCTAACGAATTTTCGCAGAGCGATACGATCTTCTTTGGATGGACTGTAGTCAGTAAGGGTGGGGCAGTCGGTCAGGCTCATGCTGTGAGCGATCATCCGCTTATTCAGAAGCTGGAACGTTATTACGACTACGACCCGAACGACAAATATGACGATGAGCAGCGCTATGTGCAGTACTGTGTCCGTTTTGACATCCAGCAAGCTGGTGCCGGTTATGGTATTGCTGCAAACGGATTTGGCATCGCACCTACTTCGCGTGAGCGTGGGGCCATCTATAGTAACAATACCCAGCGTCCTTCATTGCCTGTTGAGGCGGGTGTGAAGTACGACCTGGGTCTTTATTTACAAGGAGAGAAATACAAGGGTAAGGTAAGTGTATGGTTGGAAGATGTCAATGGAAACATCAATTCCAACATCATCAAACTTCCAAAATTGAAGGATGCATGGAAGAAATATACAGGTACCCTCAAAGCGCTTCGTTCGGTGGACAGCCGATTGGTCATTGCAGGTGATGCGGCTGGTACCTTTTTCCTTGACTTCGTGACGCTTCTGCCTGAGGCTTCAAAGTTGTGGAACAACGGCAAGAACGGTCCTCTCCGTAAGGACCTGATGGAGGCACTTGCCGCCTTACATCCTCAGTTCATGCGGTTTCCAGGTGGATGTGCATCTGAAGGTCCTAACTATTTCGGACAGGTGTTCTGGAAGAACTCCGTTGGACGTCCTGAGGAACGTCTCGGTTTCCGCAATCATTGGGGATATTGGACTTCCCAATATGTGGGTTTCTACGAGTATTTCCTAATGGCAGAATCGCTTGGAGCTACTCCTCTTCCTGTACTAAACAACGGAGTTACTTGCCAGTTCGTAGGACACTCGTACATTGCTCCACTCGAGACGGAGACTGATCGTCAGCGTTTCCATGATATTTTCGTGAAGGACGCACTCGATCTGATTGAGTTCTGCAACGGTGCAACAACCACCAAATGGGGAAAACTCCGTGTACAGATGGGCCATCCTGCACCTTTCAACCTAAAGTATCTCGGCATCGGAAACGAGAACCAAGGGCGTGAGTTTTGGGATCGTTTCGACATCATCTATAAGGCTGTTAAGGCCCAGTACCCTGATATCATCATCGTCTCTACGGCAGGTGCCCGCGATGTTGGACGTGAGTTCGACAACAATTACGCTGAGATCGACTCAAAATATCCTGACACCTATGTTGACGAGCACTACTACAAGGGCGATGACTGGTTCTTCAGTCAAGGTAATCGCTATGCACCCGATGCGAAGCGTGGAGGTCAGGGGTTGACCTACGACCGTAGTCGTCCTACACGTGTGTTTGTGGGAGAGTTTGCAAACAACAACACCAACAACGCTTATCGCTCCACACTTGCTGAAGCCGCCTATTGGCTCAGTCTGGAGCGCAATTCCGATATGGTCGTGATGGCTGCTTATGCTCCATTGTTCTGTAAGAAAGGTTACAACAAATGGAATTCTAACCTCATCTGGTTCGACAACCGAGGTCTTTGGCGCACCACCAACTACTATTACCAGCAAATCTTCTCGCTGGGTGGTGATCGTGCCTTGACGCATCAAGAAGTGATGAGTGGTACTGTCGTTGATCCCCAGGTTTATACCTCGCCGTCTATCGATACCAAGACAGGTACCGTCTATTTAAAGTTCGTGAATGCTGAGGCGAAGGACAAGCAAATAAATATCCTGCTGGACAATTCTGATACATATCGGGCAGAGATTGAATACATCACCTCGCATAACCTCGATGTGAAGAATCAAGGCGATCAGAACTACTACTCGAGTCATCCTGATGTGCCTGCTGATTTCAACTACCACGAGGCCATTACTCCGCAAACAAAGGCTCTCGGAACAGTAAACAAATCTTTTTCTTTCATGATGCCCGAAAACTCTGTAGGAGTGCTACGACTTGTAAAGTGAAGACGAAAAAAATAATCAATGCTTGATTAATATAATAAGGTGTAAATAGCAAATGAAAAAGTTTTTGGTTTCTGCCATCTTCGTGATGGCTATCGTTGCATGTCAGAACAAGCAACAAGGGAATACAGAGTCTGCTACAGAGGATGCCTATGTTCCAGAGCGTGGCGACTATACGTTCAAGACAGAAGTGACAGTCTTGGAAGATGTAGATGAGGTCATCTATGATGATATCTTTGTGTATCTGACCGATGCTCGTGGGAATACTGACACGCTGGTATGCGAAGCAATGCCGCTCGACACCGCTTACTGGTCTCGTTCTTCAATAGGGGAGCTGACAGAGGAGGATTATAACTTCGATGGCATTCCTGACTTACAGGTTTGTTTGGGGCCAATGAATGGCTACGGAAACGTTGCGTATGACGTTTTTATTTGGGATGACAACGAACATTCTTTCGTGTACCAGAATATACCGGAACTCTACGATCCCTATGTAGATACAGAGTCAAAAAAGATCATCTGTTCTAGTCGTGATGGCGGTGAAATGGAAATCATCACGTACGAGTGGAAGGAGAATAAGTTTGTCGAGGTAAATCGTGAGACAGAGAACCTCGATGAGATGATGAATGAAGAATAACCGTCTGTTTGTCATAAAAAAATAAGAAGGTATTAAATTTGTGAATGGTCAATGAAAAAGATATTCTTTTCTGCTATCTGCGTGATGGCTGTTTTAATCAGTTGTAAGAATCAGGGACAGACAAACTCTGATACCAGTAATGACTCTGTGGAAGTAGATGTCAATGAAGAAATCGTTGAGCCGAACGATACTACTCCTTTGCCTATGTTTCTCATGGGTAATGATAAGAAGTACAGTCAGGTGCTCTATTGGACAGAGTTAGAGGAACCAAAGAAAGACCCGGATTATGCTGAGTATTACGAAGAGTGGCATAGCCGTTGGGAGTTGCAGGAAATGTTCCGTCGCAACAGGGCTCACTACACGAACTTGCTTATGGAAGATAAGTTTGTGAAGATCAAGTATGTTGACGAGGTGCTGAAAGATCCTGACGGTAACACGCCAAGTATTGGTGAGCGACATGGACGCGAGGAGATTCCTTCACTCTGTGCACGTTTCGATGTGGGTAAGAACGAAGGTTGCATCATTGTTACAGATGAATACCTGGAGTCGCGAAAGCTGTTACCTATCAAGTTCTTCGAGTACCAGTGGGGCAAAGAGAAGCCGCTTCCAGCTGAGGTCGTGAAGCAGATGGAACAGAAATACGGCATGAAGGCCGACCGTTCTGTTCTCTTGTGTAAGATTGGTGACGACTATACTTATGGTACCATTCAGTTCAAGGGCGCATATAAGAATGCACCGAAAGACCCATACGATGAGGATCGTCAAAGTGCGCTTGCGCTCGATGTGCTCGTTAAGGGTGATAAGACCATTGCGAATGAACAACTCGGCTATTACGAACCAGAATATGGTCCTACGTGGAATGCCGACGATGATGGCATGTATGTAGGATGTGACCCTCTTGCTGCCTTCAAAGGACCAAAGGGACTGGAGATCTGTTATATGCGTAATGCACCTGAGAGCTCAACCGTCGGTATGTTCTTCGAACAGGAAGACAAGCTGCTTGAGCTTGAATACGAGTGCTATCACAACATGATTGACGAGGAGATTCCTATCTGGAAGAAAGACTTTGCAACCATGCGCAAGATGTACTACGCTGATGAGATGGGCGATAAGGACGTAGAACTCACGAAGTGGTCACATTGCTATATCGATTACGACAACGAATGGATATGGTTGAGCGATGAGGACGAGAGCAACGGTGCCTTTTTCACTCGTGGAAAAGACGGTAAGTTCACGCTGATTGCTATAGAGAATCCAAGATTGCAGCCGTCTGAATGCCAAAAGGATGGTATTCATTATCTGAAATTGGTTGGTCCTGCAGGCGGACCTTCTTGGTATCAAGAGATATATGCCTTTAAGGATGGTAAACGAATTTGGAAACTCAATGTTCTTCAGGTAGAGGGTGAAATCAGCGAGTGTTCTCTCAATGATAAGGATATCTCAAACGAGGAAGGTGCAAAGTATCTTGAACAGGTTCCAGAGGGTGAGGCCATTCATGCATGGTTCCAGCAAATAGAATCAAAGGAATAATTATGAGAAAACTGATGGTTGCATTATCGTTGGTCTTGTTTCTCATGGTTTGTGCCCTCAATTTGAAAGCCCAAACCATTGAGAACGGTTCGAAGTGGTGGGATGGCACATGTCTCTATACCGCTCAGGTCGATGCTGCTGGCAATGTGTTGATGGTAGGGGAGAGTGAGAGTGGGGGAGGCGACAGCTTCAAACTGAAGAAAGTCAAGTCCACTCAGTATACCCTCGCTGTCGACAAACAGTCCGGGTGGTTTTTCACTCGTGTCAAAGCAGGGTCGAAAGTCGATTATGTCAGCCATGAACTTGCCACCTTCTTGGCTGTGCGTAAGCCCAATGGCGATTGTGCTTATTTTCTGACCCTTACTACGGACAACCTAGCCACCTGTGTAGCAGAACAAAAGGTGTCTGAGAGTCATGAGGTTAGTTGGATGATGCAAAACCGTTTGCTTACAGCAGCTTATTTGGGTCAATTTACCAAAGCCCAACTGCGAATGATGCGTAACGAAATCCTCGCGCGTCACGGATGGGTGTTCCAGTCGAAAGACCTGAAGGATTATTTCAGCAGTCAGCCTTGGTATCAACCCTTAGGTAATAACAATAACGTCAAGATTAGCACGATAGAGAGAACCAACGTCGAACTGATTCGTAGCGAGGAAGCATTGGCCGACAGGGTTCGTCTGAAGGGTCAAGAGTCAAGGGTCAAGAGTCAAGGGTCAAGAGTCGAGGAGCAAGAGTCAAGCGGCAACGCCGCCACTCCAAAGCCAGTTGCGAATATTGATGAGGTCATCTTCGTTGCTACAGAGGAGCAGTTCCTCGAAGCGCTGGGCAATAATCGGGTGGTTGAAATCGGAACTGATGTCCACCTCAACCTCTCTACCATACTCTATCAGAGAGATCTGTTCGCAGGTATCGATGGCAGAGCATGGTCTACAACCGCTAAACGTGGAAGCGATGCTCCTACTATCATCTGCGAACCCTGTGGTGACGGTCATCAGCTCACGCTACAGAACTTCAGCAACCTCATCATTCGCGGAAGGAACAACTCCAGCATCGAAGTAGATCCACGTTATGCTTTCTGTCTCAATTTCATCGATTGTAACTATTGTCGAGTTGAGAACCTCACCATCGGTCATTCAGAGGGAGGTTCCTGCGAAGGTGGAGTCATCGGAATAACGGGCGGTCGGGGCAACTCAATCGTATCATGCGACCTCTACGGATGCGGCACTTATGGCATCGTGGCACGTGAAACGAACGCTCTGTCCGTCTCTTGCACCAATATTCATGATTGTACCTACGGCATTATGGAACTGTGGGATTCTGAGAACATCACTTTCGAAGATTGTGATTTCTTCCACAACCGTGAGTTCGACCTCATATCAAATATGGACAGTCCCAATACCGTGTTCCGTGGATGTCGCTTCTATGACAACTGGGCCGATGTCGCCCTGTTTGTCAGCAATCTTGACATCACACTCTACAATTGTGAGATCTACCATCCTGTCGTTGGCTCAAAGATGAAACTCCGCGAACCCGACTCCGACTGCAAGTGGAGCACCGACGAACGATATGTACCAGCTCCACGCTCGAATCCTATTGGGCCCGACGCAAAGAAAAATCAATAAAATAGGGTTTTTCCTATTTACGTGTCATTTATTTTGACTACCTTTGCACGTCCAAATGAGTCAAGGATCAAGGGTCAAGGGTCAAGGGCCAAGAGTCGAGAGCCAAGAGTCAAGAGCCAAGAGTCAAGAGCCAAGAGTCAAGAGTCAAGAGCCCCTAGACTCTAGACTTTAAATTGTCAAATCGTAAATAAAATTATTTTTTAACTATTTAATCAAATCAAACAACAAAACAATGAAGAAACTATTGTTTACAGCAGCTTTGGTTCTTGCAACAGCAGCCAATGCGCAAGAGCCTAATATTCCTATGGGAATGTTTGGCGGTCAGCAGAACACTAATGTGAATTTCGACCCTTATGTAGCAGCTCCTCAAGGATTCGACAAGGAGCGTGCAGGAATTGAGAAGGGTACAGTGAAACTCATTGAATACCAGTCAGAATCAGTGGGTACAACCCGTAAGGCTAATGTCTATCTGCCACCTAAGTATGATGCAAAGAAGAAGTATAGCGTGCTCTATCTGCTTCACGGTATCGGTGGTGACGAGTGGGAATGGATGAACGACGGTGGTGTGCCAAACATCATTATGGACAACCTCTATGCCGACAAGAAAGTAGCCGACATGATTGTCGTTATGCCTAACGGTCGTGCTGCTAAGAACGACTCACGTTCAGGAGGTATGGGCTCAGCTGCTGCTTTCGGTGAGTTCGATAAGGACCTTATTGGAAGCTTGATTCCATATATCGAGAAGAATTTCAGCGTTTACACCGACAAAGATCATCGTGCCATTGCTGGTCTGTCAATGGGTGGCGGTCAGTCGCTCAACTTCGGACTGGGCAATATGGACAAGTTTGCCTATGTAGGCGGATTCTCTTCTGCTCCTAACACCGCTCAGCCTCAGCAGCTGATACCTGATGTGGAGAAAACCAAGAAGGAGAACAAGCTTCTGTGGATGGTATGCGGAAGCGCAGACGGTCTGATGTTCAACAGCTCTCGTCTCAAGGCATTCTGCGACGAGAAGGGCGTTCCTTGTACTCTCATCCAGTATCCAGGCGAAGGTCATAACTTCGTTGTTTGGAAATATGGTCTTTACAACTTTGCACAGCTCATTTTCAAGAAGTAAGCAAATATGATTAAATGAAGAGGCTCAGGACATATCCGTTCTGAGCCTCTTGCTTTATCTCCAGAGTTGATCCCATCTCTGCTTTGTCCATACAGCAAAAATCAAGTGGAAACAGAGTAAAATCAAGTGTTTACCTTATAGATAATATCATTAGAGACGTATGTGTCATTTTCATTACCGCTGGGACCAGGGACGCCCAAATCGAAAACATCACTCATAGGTAGCCACATGCCATTTTCTTTAGCATATTGCTCAGCCACGCGTTGTTCTATCTCCAGATGGTTTACATCGTTTTGGCCATCTCGAAGTTGCGCTTCATATAGTTGGCAGCGTCGACGGAGTTCATCGGCGATTTCATGGATTCTGTGATTTTCCGCAGTTTCCTCTCCACTGCTTCTTTGTGAAACTGATTGAGATATGTCATGATTCATGTTTTTGGTTTCTTTCTGCAAAG
>CADBSN010000246.1 GCA_902797255.1 uncultured Bacteroidales bacterium
ATTTTCCAACCTAAGACAGAGATTGTAGAGAAAAGAGACCGTATCATAAAACAACTAAAGGAAGAAGCAGACATTGTTGTTGGCGTTCATATTCGCCGAGGCGATTATGCCACATGGAACGAGGGACGTTTCTTTTACGAATTAGAGGACTATTATCAGTTCATGCTTCGTATTCAGGAGCTATACAAAGATAAAAAAGTAGGCTTTTTCATCAGCTCAAATGAGGACTTCTCCCTTGACATATTTAAACAATGCAAATGTAGTCGTTTTGGAAAAGAGCCATCAGGAGCTATCCTTGATCTTTACACACTCTCACAGTGCGACCGTATCATTGGTCCCTTTAGCAGCTATTCGAGTTGGGCTTCATTCATCGGCGAAGTACCTCTCTGCTTCCTTGAGACAAAAGATCAGCAGTTCACAGAAGATAGCTTCTCAAAGATAACAGATTACTTCCACTTTGAAAACGGGAAGTCAATACTTGATTGGTAAAAAATGAAAATTGCAATCCTCACATCAGGTATATTACCAGTCCCAGCCGTGCAGGGAGGCGCTGTAGAAACGCTGACAGATTTCTATCTGGCATATAATGAGCGTTATCGTATTCACGACATTACGATCTACAGCGTATGGCATCCTGATGTGATACAACATCCGGCCCTGCAATCGACTGTCAACCATTACAAATATATTAGGACAGACCGAATTACAGACAAGCTACGAAGAAAAATTCATCATCTATTACATTCCAAAGACGACTATTATCACTATACCATTGAAGACTATTTAGCTCAAGCCATCAAACACTTGAAGCAAGAACAATATGATACCATTATCCTAGAGAACCGCCCCGGCTATGCCCTCAAACTAAAGGCAATAACTCATGCACCACTGGTCTATCACCTGCACAATGAAAAACTAACTGCAGCCGTTGAAAAAGCTCAGGCTATCTACGATGCTGCAACAACGATTATCTGCGTGTCGGACTATATTACAAATTGTGTCAGGACGATCAATTCCAACGACAAGAAATGTGTGACTGTGCACAACGGCATTGACCTCAACGCATTCAACAGAGAACAAGTCACAAAGCCAGCAATCACTTTTGCTTCAGACGACTTTGTCCTTATATATAGTGGCAGAATGACCCAAGAAAAAGGGATTATGCAGCTCATTGAGGCAATGAACATGCTCAGTCAATATCCCAACATCAAGCTGATGGTCATAGGTAGTACCTTTTTTGCAAATGCGAATAACGAAGACGATTTCATAAAAGATTTAAAAGCAAAAGCCAATCCTCTAAAAGACCGCATCATCTTCACTGGATTTATACCTTATCATGAGATGCCTTCATATCTTGCGGCAGCACATGTAGCAGTTATACCATCAGTATGGGATGATCCCTTCCCCACTACTGTACTTGAGGCGCAAGCCATGGGATTACCTATCATTGCCACAAAACGTGGAGGCATTCCCGAGGAAGTCAATCAAGAAAACGCAATTCTATTGACAACAGACAAGGACCTATCGCAGCAACTTGCTGACGCTATCCTATATCTGTACGACCATCCGGAGGTGCGCAAATCAATGAGCATAGCATCCATCAGAAATTCCAAGCAATACAGCTATAGAAGATACGCTGAGGACTTCTATAACACACTTACAAAAGGAAATGCATCAAATAAATGATCATATGAAGAAACTTGTTTCCATACTTATTCCATGCTACAATGAGCAGGCATCACTGCCAACTCTCTATACGGAATTGAGCAAAGTCATCAATGGACTGAGCGACTATGACTTCGAGATTTTCTTTGTCAACGACGGCAGTAAAGACAACACATTAGACCTGATAAAAGCATTTCATGAGGCAGACAAACGCATATCGTACGTAGATCTAAGCAGAAATTTCGGTAAGGAAAATGCGATGCTGGCAGGTTTCGACCATGTGAAGGGCGACTGCATGATTATCATGGATGCCGACCTACAAGACCCGCCTTCACTCATACCCCAAATGCTGCAAGCTTGGGAGGCTGGGTACGATGATGTCTTTGCAAGACGAATTGACCGCGGCTCTGAAAGCTTACTGCGCAAACTCTTCTCGCTGGCTTTCTACAAGATTCTCGACCACTCTACACGTTTTGAGATCTTACAAAATGTAGGTGACTTCCGCCTACTGGATCGTCGCTGCATAGATGCCCTCAAGCAACTGCGCGAGAACGAGCGATACACCAAGGGTATGTTCTGCTGGATTGGCTACAAGAAAAAGGAGCTGGTATTCAATCGTCAAGACCGTGTGGCAGGTAAGAGCAACTGGAATTTCTGGAGTCTTTTCAACTTAGCCATAGAGGGGATTACCTCATTTACCACGGCTCCATTACGAATGGCAACCATCATGGGATTCGTCATTGCATTATTATCATTCAGCCTCATGCTGTTCTATGGTATAAAAACAATCATATATGGCGACCCAGTACAGGGCTTCACCACGCTTATTGTCGTTGTACTATTCTTAGGTGGTGTGCAACTGATTTCGATTGGCATCCTTGGCGAGTACATAGGACGTATCTTCAACGAGACGAAGCACCGTCCAACTTATCTTGAAAGAGAATATAAAGCAGGAGATGGACTATAACGTATTATATCGAAAGTTACGCGAACCATTGCGTTTCGTTATCGTGGGAATTATTGCTACTGCGATTCAATATGGTGTCTATCTTGCACTGCTCAACATTGTTGACGCAAATATTGCTCTTACAATAGGATATATCATCAGTCTGGCGTGCAACTTCCTATTGTCCACATACTTTACATTTAGCACCAAGCCTACAACAAAGAAAGCAGGAGGCTTTGTCCTGAGTCATGTGGTAAACTGGCTTATGCAATTAGGAACTATCAATCTTTTCATCTACATGGGCATATCCAAAGAATGGGCACCCATCCCAATGTATATGGTTTGTATGCCTATAAACTTCTTGATGGTCAGATTTTTCCTAAAAGACAAATCATCATATTGACAATCACTATTACTTAAAGACCCATGGAATATATTTATTCATCAACTTGGACAAGAGCATTCCCAATATCGCAACAATCAGCACCTTAACCAGCGTGATTCCATAAAAGAGCCATCCTTCTGTAGGAAAATGCATGATATTATGAAAAGCCATATGACACAGACGAAGAAGGAACATCTGAATACAGAAAATCACCAGTGAGTGTTGCCCAAGTTTTACCAAGAACCCACACAATACCGTCTTTTCAAGCCTTTTTGATAGACGTAACAGGAACAAAGTGCCCAGTACACAAATCACGAAATAAGCTAAAAAGGA
>CADBSN010000247.1 GCA_902797255.1 uncultured Bacteroidales bacterium
AGAGTCAGCACATGTTCATCACAGATCAGTACACCTCTGCAGCAGGAAACACCTACTATCTCGGTGTACGCTTCTCAGACCGTTTTGTGACAATACTGCACATTGGACTGTATCACAATTGGACCTATATCAACGAGGTTGAAGTGTATGCTTTCGATGGGCATGAGAGAATTCTCATCGGCAAAACGTCCATCGATCAGTATTACAACGAAGAATTAGTGCGTTCAACAACAGAAAATCTGCTTCAAGACTATATCGAAGGTCAGATGAAACTCAATGGCAGCACAGTCAATCATGAGCAACTTGAATGCCAGGTGAAAGAGTTGGTTCAAAAGAGCTACTTCTCACTGTTGGATGACCCTAACGCCGCAAAACAACTGGAGGCAGTCAAGCCCCTTCTAATCCCCAACAAATAAGGTAACACTTCAACATAGAATTATTGAATCATGGCAGAGAATATCATCAACAACTTCCCACAATCGCCAGCAGAGGCAACCAAGTTGGACGAAACCAACATCCGCCAAAAACAGGCTTTCGAACTTGTCAAGCACACCAACCAAAGCTTCTTCCTTACTGGACGTGCAGGTACAGGCAAGACTACATTCTTGAAGAATATCCAGGAACTGACAGACAAGCAGTTTATTGTCGTCGCACCAACAGGCATTGCAGCTATAGTGGCTGGAGGCGTGACTATTCATTCGTTCTTTGGCCTTGACCTGAATGTTCAAGGGCCAAAAGATCACGGTAAGAACTTTAACGAGGAAAAAATAGAAGCCGTACGCGCATGTGACACCATCATCATCGACGAGGTCTCCATGGTGCGATGTGACATTGTTGATGCCATTGACCGTACACTGCGCATCATCATGAAAAGCAGCCTACCATTCGGGGGTAAACAGGTCATCTTCTCTGGTGACATGTTCCAACTTCCTCCCGTGCTTCGTTCTGGAGCAGAGACAGAGGCGATGATGGAGTATTATGGCACGGACATTCCTTTCTTCTTTAAGGCTCATGTGTTTGACAACCTGACCTTGCCAACTATCGAATTCATGAAGGTATACAGGCAGGATGAACAGCTGTTCCTGAACATCTTGAATAACATCCGACATGGAGTGTATTCGGCACAGGATATCATGGAACTCAACAGTAGATACATGGAGCCGGAAAGTACAACCGATCCTATAATATCGCTGACCCCATTCAAAGATACAGCACAAAAAATCAATGACCAACGACTTGCAGAAATCAGTGAGAAAGCGTTCTCTTTCGAAGGAAAGATTGATGGTAAGTTCGGTAAGAAAGGGAAAGACGGCAGCTTAAAAGAAGAGAATCTCCCTGCACCTATGAACCTCGTCCTGAAAGTCGGTGCACAGGTTATGTTTACTCGCAACGACCCCTCTCACCGCTGGGTGAACGGGACGCTGGGAACTGTGGTAGAACTGAATGACAAGGAAATTAAGGTTAAGGTTGGCAAAGACATCTATGATGTGGGATGTGTGGTATGGGAGTCTTATGAGTATGAGTTTGACAAGAAGGAGAAGAAATTGAATAAGGAAACCGTTGGATCATTTACACAGTTCCCCCTGAAACTCGCATGGGCAATCACAATCCACAAGAGTCAGGGACTAACCTTCGACAAGATGATTCTCGACTTGTCTAGAGGTACATTCGCTGCAGGACAGTTGTATGTGGCATTAAGCCGAGTACGCACTCTCGAAGGACTGTACCTCACAAGACCTGTGAAATACACAGACATCAAAAAAGACGATGAAGTACTAGCCTTTACTTCAAAGTTCAATGATGATAGCGTTATCGAGAATCAATTAGAAGAAGGGAAAGCCCTATACCCGTTTTTAAAAGCACAAGATTATGACGGTGCTGTGGCAAAATATATGGAGCTGGCCAAGAATGCTATTGAAAAGGGGGAACATCGTAACGCCTGTCTGCTGTTTAAAAAGATGATGAACATCTTGATTTCTGACGATATCTTAATGGGTGTATGCGCCAACGTGCCCCTAAACATGGAGAAGAACCAAGTTGCTTGGTTTAACAATGCCATTATCAGCCTGTATGGAGGCAAGCCGGAACAAGCCATCAAATATGCCGATATGCTTCTTGAGATAAGGCCTGTTTATGAAGCCATGTACATCAAGACGAGGGCTTTGACAAGAGTAGGGAAATACAGCGAAGCAGATCAGATGAATGTGGATATGAGTGAGTTGCTGAAGCCAGAAAATGGAGGAAACGGTTACGATTTGAAGTTCATCTATTCATTCGCGACTGTCAACGAGACGATGGGGGATCCATGCCTTGGAGCTTATCAAAGAATAGTCATCGAACGGCCTAATTACCTTTATGGTCACAAGTTGTTCTTCGAGGCAATGAAAAAACAGAACCAAATACTGAAGCTTGCTGAAGGACATGAATTGCCGGAACTGGCAATACTCTTTAACGATACAACCTCAGCTGGTGCTTTTATGGAAAAGTTGGAACAGGCGTTTGCTGGGAATCGTCAAGAGTTCAACAAATATAATGAAACTATCAACAAACAATCACTAGAATAGAAACATGACCCTTAGGCTTGAGATTACAATGATCTTCAAATTTCTCGTCAAAAATCTTTGTTCTTTCAAGGCAAATCGCTATATTTGCAAAACTAATTGTACAATATGGTAAACGATACGATAGTAAACGCTAAGAACTTTTCGGATAGACTCTGCAATGAGGTTATCCTTTGGAGTAATGACTTCGCACGCGACCTTGGTGTCTCATATGGGGAACTATGGGCAGGGATAACTATCTTCGTAGTATTTTTGATAGTGCTCTACAACGTCATGCTGTTACTCTCATGGTACTGTCCTAAGCTAAAGAAAACCATCAAGTACACTTACTGGACGATACACGGGCTTATAGTCCTATTCCTCTTGTTCCTCTTTTTAATGATAGGTGTAACTGCTAAAGCTGATTCCGAATTGGATAGACCTTTTATCGGCACGAAATAAATGAATATTAAATAACAAGCAAATGAAAATAGGACAAGTTGAAAAAGTTCAAGTTGTTGGAGAGGTTAGTAATCGTCTTCTTAAATCCGCAAGTATGGTTGGTATTTGGGGAGACAGAGAAGGCATGATAACTACTATTTGGGA
>CADBSN010000248.1 GCA_902797255.1 uncultured Bacteroidales bacterium
ACAACGCAGCCATTACTCCGATGGCTACCAATTCGTTGATTTGTAACAGACGAATCGCGCAGAACAGCCACACAACAATCAGCACCAGAGGAACTACGAATGCAATGATGACCGCATCGCGCCCCATCGACATCGCTCCATACACCGACACTTTCTCGCCGACTTGGTAATCTATGCCATTCGTCCGACATTCAATAATTTTCTCTCTGCTCTCCGAACTACGGCACAGTTTCTTTGCTTCACAGGCGCTGCAAGCCGAGGTTTGTAAGATGCGCACACGCACCTTATCGATGCTTACGCTTTCCACAATTCCGCTATGTTCAATCCTGTTTTTCATCCTGCAAAAGTACGAAATAATTATCAATTATCAATTATCAATTGTCAATTATTTAACAAATCGGGGTAGTTTGTGCATAAAAACAGTATGATTTTGCGTTTTTGCTCTTTTCCGCATAGCTCTTTTGCCCTTCGCTGTTTCACCTTTTGCCTCTCGTATATTAAACCAAGTAAGTCATAAATCATCTAATAAACAACTAATTATTAATAAAATATGAAGAAAACAATCTACTTAGCATGAAAAAACTATTCTTGATGATGTGCGTCTGCTCTTGTCATTTGATGATGAGCGCAGTTGGTTTGACCGTCACGAATCTGAGAGTTGACGGTGCTTTACGTCCGTTAGGAGTCGGACAGCAACAACCTATTTTTACTTGGACGGTTGAGGACGGCGGTCTGAAGGGTGTGAAGCAGCAGTCGTTCCGTGTGGATGTGTACAGCAATCCCCGTTGTTCCAAACGTGTGTGGACTTCCCGTAACCAACAGGGTTCGACCAGTTGGACGTTAGGTCCGGAACTCGACTGCGACGGTACTGTTTACTATTGGCGTGTGACTGCATGGGACAATAAGGGTCGTCAGTGTATCTCCAAGACATCAAGCTTCATCATGGGTATGAAAGACCTTGGATGGAGCGATGCGAAATGGCTGAAAGGTAATCGGCAGGATTGGGAACGTCAAGACGGAGCTACGGTGCTGCGCAAGCAGTTCACGGTCGAGGGCAAGCGAATCCTCAAGGCTCGTCTCTTTGCATCGGCATTGGGTGTGTTCGACGTCTATATGAATGGTCAGCGTTTGGGACGTGAAGACCACGACGGAAACTATGTGTATGATGAGTTGAAGGCAGGATGTGTCGACTACCGCACGGTGGTGCCCTACATGACGTTCGATGTGACCGATATCATCAAGAAAGGTGACAATATGATTGGTGCTCAGCTCACCAACGGATGGTGGAGTGGCGACATCTCTGCTAATGTGTATAATAAACCCGACCTTGCCTTCATGGCGAAAGTCTATATTATGTTCTCTGATAGTACGGAGACTGCATTCGTGACCGACAATACCTGGGAGGTAAACAACTGCGGCCCTGTCCTCTATGGCGACCTCTATAACGGTGAGACCTACGATGCCCGTCGCGACTATGCCTGGACAGCTGTAGGTAGTCAGTCGTCGGGTTGGAAACCTGCCGAACTCTATCAGGGTAAGGTTGACTCTATCAGCGCGTTCTACGGTCCGTCCACGATGATTCGTCCGCAGTACGAACAGACCGTGAAGAAGGTGACGGTGTGGGAAGGTACCAAACAGACGGGTACGACCTACGGCGAAATCAACGTCAAGAGCACACCATTGCTCAACGGGAAGAAAGGATTCGTGCTCCACAAGGGCGAGACAGCCATCTTCGACCTCGGCCAGAACATGGTGGGATGGCCCGAACTGACCGTACAGGGAAACAGCGGGGCTGAAATCACCTGCCGTTTTGGTGAGGCACTCAACGATAATGGTAGTGAAGACCACATCAATGACGGTCCTGCAGGAAGTGTCTATACCAAGAATCTACGCACCGCGAAGGCTACGCTCCGATATATCCTCAACGGCAATCCGAAGGGTGAGACCTACCATCCGACGCAGACCTATTTCGGATTCCGATACGTCAGCATGACCGCCTCAGAGGATGTCACCATCGTCAACCTCAAGGGTCAGGTGGTCGGTGCCGATCTCGATGAATACGGCACATTCGAGTGTAGCGACGAGAGCGTGAACCAGCTCTATCAGAATATCCGTTGGAGTGCACGAGGCAATTTCCTCAGCATCCCAACCGACTGTCCTCAGCGCGACGAGCGACTGGGTTGGACGGGCGACACACAGATATTCTCCCGTGCAGCCTGCTACTCAGCCGACATGCGTACCTTCTATCGTAAATGGATGCGCGACCTCCGTAGCTGTCAGCGCGAGGACGGTGCTGTGCCCGATGTAGCGCCACTTGGCCGTTATGGCAATTACGGCAACGCAGGATGGGGCGACGCCCTTATCATCGTTCCCTGGAATGTCTATTCGATGTACGACGACACAGAGATACTCGATGAGAACTTTGAGGCCATGACACATTACATGTCGTGGTTACAATCCAACATCGACGATGCCTACTCGTTCAACGGGGCAGGGACGGAATACGGCGATTGGTTGGCATTCGAAGAGCTCGACCCACGCTACGTCTCCGTCTGCTACTACGCTTATGTGGCCGACCTCATGGCACGTATCAGCATTGTCCTCGGTAAGGACGAAGAGCCCGATATCTACAACGCCCTCGCAAGCGCCATCCGCGAAGAGTTCCGCAAGCGCTACGTCGTAGGCCACCACCTCGTTCATAAGAGTCAGAGCGCCTATGTGCTTGCCCTCCATTTCAACATGCTGGAAGACGAAATCGATTACGAGAACGCCAAGAAAGAGTTGCGCGAGAAGATTGTCAGCAACGGATATAAGCTCACCACAGGCTTCATCGGAACAGCCTATCTGTGCCCTGCGCTCTCCGAATACGACATGACCGACCTAGCCTACGACCTGCTGCTCCAGACCCAGCAGCCAAGTTGGCTCTACGAAGTCAACCATGGGGCAACCACCCTTTGGGAACGCTGGGACTCGTTCACCGAAGGCGAAGGGTTCAACAAGCACGAGTGGAACATGAACTCGCAGAACCACTATGCCAACGGAGCCATCGCCGAGTGGCTCTACCGCGACATGCTCGGCCTTGGGGCCGACTACGAGGATGCCGGATTCCACCACATCGTACTTGCTCCGAAGCCCGATATGCGCAAAGAGAGTGAGCTGCCACCCGGACAGAAACGCATCGACTGGGCACGTGGCAGCATCATGACCCCCTACGGTCTGCTCAGTTCCGAATGGCGACGCGACAAAGACGGCGAGATACACTACACGTTCGAGATACCGTTCAACTGCAAGGCCACCTTCTATCGCACCATGCCAACAGGCACGGTACTCCCGATGGAATTAGAGACGGGTAAGTGGTCGTTCTGACGATCATCTCACCTCGCACCCCCATCAGCTCTTCGATCCAATAGTCGGGGGGCTGTTTTTTTATCTCTCCCCCTTCGGGATTCCTGAAAAACTTAGGAAAATGTAAAAATTAAAAAATGTAATAATGTAAGAATTGAGGAAAGTGAAAAAAATAGGCGTAGCATTTTGCGCAAAGCGATATTATTTTGTATCTTTGCACCTTAGATTTTAAAGTCGAGAGGCAAGAGTCATTCTGCTAAAGTTGAAAGTTGATTGTTGATAGTTGATGGTCAGTGGTGAGTTGAAAGTTGAAAGAATACTTGTTAAACTATAAACTCAATAAACTGACTTTAAACTATAAACTTTAATAACGCTAGACCCTAGACGGCGGCAACGCCGCCACCCTTATACTCAAAGAGTCCCACCAATATACTGGCTGGGGCTCTTTTTTTTGCGTTTGTGAAAACTTCGCCCCAGAGGGGGCGGAGAGACGAGAGTCTAGAGTCAAGAGTTCTTGTTTTTTAGATTTCGAAGAAATCGGTGTTTTTTCTCACGAAGTAGGTGAAGGCTCTGAAAGAGTCAAAGATGAGAGGTAGCTATTTTTATCTGGGTGCTTGCACACAAGGAAAAAGAAACACCTTTCATCTTGTAAGGTCTGTAAGTCCGATACATACTGAAGTGAGGGTTTTTGATGTTTTTGTCAAAATTATCCGTGTGAATCTGTTAGATCCGTGTTCGTTAAAGCACTTCTATACTAACAGATCAAATCTTCAATCTTTAGATTCATTTTTACTCACCTTATTATATTTATAAGAACATCTCTATTTGCGACATTGAAATCCTTCCGTTTTTCTTTCACTAGAAGATGAATTAGGGATTCTATGTTGTTTGATGTTCATTTGGGTTGTCATAATTACTTTTTTGTACCTTATTGTGCTATTTTGTACGATATTATGAAAAAAAACATAAACTAATCAAAGATTTTTGAAGTGATTTGCTGTTATTAAACAGTTTTTTTATTATATTTGCTGCGTGTTTGCTGAATGGAGTATTGTTCCTTACTATACCGCTTCACACTTCACGAAACTGTCTGCACTATTTCTGTATTACGAGGTATGTGCATAGATTGTTGAAAAACGAGATTACTAACCCATAAAGCAAAGAGAGCAAATATGGATGTTCCGCTTGCGCTTAACGACATAGGAATCCTTCAAGGATTCAAGGGATACCAAAGAAAGTCCTCAACGATCTGCCAACAGGCAGACGTTGAAGGACTTTCTGCGTTATACGCAAGTGTCATAACCAGATGATTCCATAGATGCCTAATATACTATCGTTGATGAATTACGACCATAAAAAAGAAAAGCAACTTGCTCACTCAATGAAAGACAAGGAAACAACCCTTCAAAGGAAAGAAATGCTTTCTTTTGAAGAACTTGTTAAACGAGATCGGGAATTAGTTCAAAGAATTGTCAGCGATGATATCTTTGCTTACAAATTCTTTCATAATAAATGTAAGCCTCTTTTATGTGGTATTATTCACACTATATATGGGAATGTCGCAGATTATGAGGAATTGGTAAATGAACTCTATCTGCTATTGAAAAAACCCAATGCTGATGGCGAATATTGGTATGCCCTTAAAACATTTGATTATAGGACATCGCTATTTGATTGGATTAAGACCGTTGCTGTAAGACACTTTTATACTCCAAGCGGCGATTTATTCACTATACCCGATACAATATTAGATTCTGGATTAGCAGAGGAAATGTTTTCCAAATTAAATAAAGCAGTTTATAGGAAATATCTTTGTTTTAAGTATCTTGATCAGTTAGCAGATGATGTGATAGCAGAAAAACTTAACATAGAACGCTCCCAAGTTAAGACTCTGTCTAGAAAGGTGATAAAACAGTTGAGGTCAATCATTGAAAATGATTATCCAGAATATTTATCTATTTTGTTTCAGAAATCAGAAGTTCATAACGTTGACATCAACGAAAAGGAAATAGGAGCATCAGATGTGGATTTGCGTACACATGAGGCGAACATTGATGTGTTCCAATATCTTAATGCAATGCCCAACAAATACTATCGTAGAGTGATAGAAGCTTTGTTTTTAGATGATATTACTCCTGAGGCACTAGCGCAAGAAATGGGAACAAATGTTTCTAACATTTATAATATAAAAAGCAGGGGATTAGATCAACTCCGAGATGTGGCTCTCTACTCGAATGAGATTTGCAATCTTGAAAATTATATAAATTTGATTTCTGACGATAGGAAAAGAGCAATTCTTGTCTCTATCTTTATTGAAAGAAAAGACTATGATGTAGTCTGCTCTGAATTAAAGATAACGGAAACCCAATTTAAAAAGATTAAGAAAGATGCAATGAAAGATATTAAACAATTAATCTTTAGGGCAAAGAAATGAACATTAGTAACAATACATTAGCAGCCTATATGGCTGGCGTTTCAACAGTACAAGAAGATAAACAGGTACTGGATGAAATTGCCAATAATGACAGTTTCTATGAGTTACTGGACATTATGGATGAGGTAGATGCCATTGACGGATTGGATGAGATGCGAAATGAATTCAATGAGTCGATAGATGATATGAATGAATTAAGTGAGTTTAATGATTACAATATTAACATAAAATAGTACATTATGGCAGATTACATGAAACTAGCACAATTAATCTCGAAAAACAAAGAGGAGTTGTGCAATCAATTAGAAGGCCTAACATTACCATCTGATGCAGAAAAAATAAAACATTTGTGCATCGACTATGTGGGAAGTCTCACGCGTAAAGATGCAGAGTACATGAATCAACTCTCTTTATTGGAGCAGGACCTTTTGTCGCCAGTTCTAAAAGTTATGGATACCTTATACTCTTCAGACATTGAACTTAATCAAAAAGTAAGTAGTTATCTGTCAAGCGAGAGAATTCAGCAAGTTGGTAAAACCTGCAAAGGAGCAAAAAAAACAATCTCGAAAGAGTATGGGCCAGCATTAGCTGGTGCCGTGGGTGGTGCTCTGCTTGCAACAATATTCAAACCAAGCTCATGGGGAGTTATCCTTTTTGGCTCAGTTATTAGTGCAATAATTGGGAAAGTGTTGTATTCTCTTTATGTAGAAAATAATCATATTGAGGAACATGCTGGTTCTGAAAACGTATATCCTGAATATCGGCTTACTAAGGAGGATGTGGAAAATATTATAGAAGGTCTTGCTACTGCTGGTGAATGCGTAGATAAAGTGCTTTTAACTTACCGAAAACATCTTGAAATCCTGAAAGACGATTATTCTCGTTTAGAAAGCACGTTCGATCTTGAGAAAAAATATATCGGAGTTATTGAATGTTTCCAATCCATCCTTGGTAACCTTAAAGATATGGAGAACTCCCCGGTTGTATCAGATAGTATAAGAAAAATAAATCAGTCGCTTCAAAAGCAAGGTTTTAAAGCTGTTGATTATACTGAGGAAGTAAAAGGATTGTTTAATGTGAAACAGGATGCTGTTGACTCTGTAGAACAATTTTGTCCAGCAATACTTAAGGTGTCATCGGATAAAGAAACACTTGT
>CADBSN010000249.1 GCA_902797255.1 uncultured Bacteroidales bacterium
CACCTTCGCATGATTTCTCTGATAACGAGGTGCTGCTGTTGGTTTCCCTTGTAATTCTCTACTAATCATAGCATCAAGTGTGGCTATATCGTTAGCAAAGTATTTGTCAATAAATTGACCATGAATAGTCTTGTGAGCAATAATATGGTCATCAACAATCGTATCAAAATACTCATTAACAGGAATTACAACAATACCTTTTTTTGAAAACAAGTCTCCGAAGGATATGTGGATTCGGAAGTCTCGAATAGTAAGGACAATATTATTCTTTGGCTGTGTCTGGTACATTGCATATATGCCACAAATAATAATTATTGCTACCGCAAACAGGAAAGAACCACATGATGTGATTTTATCAGTATCCCACTTATATACAAAAGCTATTAGAGTAGCAAGTGAAGCTAACGTTCCAAATGCTTCAACAAAATACCGAATAAACTTCTTATTCATGTTACTTAAATTGAATCAAATGCAGCTTTAACCTTACTATAATCCCAGTCGATATGAGCATAAGGGTAATATTGAGTAGATTTCATTCCAGTATGATAACCATAATTCCGAAGAGCAGAAGGACATTTCTCCTTGTTGACTGTAGCCGCCTTATAGAGAACAATAATATCCATCTTTCCCTCATTATAAGCTTTTATCGCTTGGTCAATCTCATAGTCAACAAAACTTCTGGTATCGTAACTATATCCTTTTGAGCAATAGTTCATTCCAAGCCAACTATTCCAACGCTTCTCAGGACAATATTCACATGACCCCTTTCTGAGATACTTTGTGCAATCGCCTACTATGAGAACAAAAGTCTTTGAGACACTCATTCTCTCACGCAAAGAATCTTTAATACTACAAGCTCTACTCGTGTCGCGAGAAGACGTAAGCTCATGGACATCTTTGAAACTAAGTCCCCAATGATTACTCTCATTCCATTGTTTTAGCTGGTCAACGGCATCCTTATCATTATCCCAGTCGCCAGCTATATATGTACAAGTTCTATAAGTTCCTAATGACATAACAAAAAACAGTTTTGGTTAAATAATGTTTTAGAATGTGTATTTTTGTTTTCTCATTAAACGCTAGGCTTTTCGGTTTCTCTCGAATTTTACCTTGACACCTCAGAACTCCACTTTTCAACCTTAATCCCTCATTGTCTCTTCCATCACTCTCACACCCGCCTCAAAAGCTCCGTCTCAATTAACATTTGTTCACTGTTTAAGGATAAGAAAACTTAACGCTCTTGCGTATTCGGGTAAAAAGTGGTACTTTTGTAAAGAAATGAGCGGAAAAGGCTCAATTTCCCGGATGTCTGATGAATGTCTGATGAAACAGGTAAACGATGTTTCTGCTTTACATTGACTGTCAGGCTGTTATGCGGAAGTTCACATTAGCTGCCTAAGCTACGCCTATGCTATGCCTATGCTACGATATACCTACGACAGCGCTACGATAGTCGAATCTTTGAAGTCTATGCCTGAAACCAAATCGCTCAACTTTTCTGCCATCGCTCTATCCAGCATTTGTGCTGCTTCGGCCCTTGCATCTCCCTTGCATCTCCCTTGCTCCAAATTCTGGCTGTCAGGCATTGTTTTCGACTTTTTCGAGGAAGTGTGGTGGGATATAAGCGGTAGTCAATCCGGCTTGCAGGCCTTTGATATAGACTACAACCCGGTTTTGGCGGGCGACACGTGCAACACGACCAGTGACTCCCTCAAAGGGGCCAAAGGTGACTCGCACAATGTCATCTGACACAAATCGGCATTTCTTGATGTCGACCTCCATGACGTGTTCGTCCTGCAATGCTGTTACGCGGACAAAAGGTATCATATCTTGGGAACTGACGGTTAAAGGTGGATTCTGGCCTCTTTGGTCTGTGTGGAAATGGTTGTAATAGTACGTCGTGTACTCCGATTCCTTGCCTCCCTTGACATATTTTTCGGCTTCCTGCGCTGTGGTGTAGACAAAGAGAAGGTTCATAAAAGGGAACAACTTGCGCTGTTTCTTACCAGTCTCTTTGTTCCGGACATCCTTCCAGACCATAGCCATATACACGTAGGTGCCTTCTTCTATGATAGCATCGGCCACAGCCTGCGACTTGCCATATTTGATACGCAGCACATACCAAAGCTTGTCTTCGGCTGGCGCATATCTTACCGACACCCCTGTTTTTGAGCTTTTTGCTTCGGGGAAGGCAAAGGAGGCAAGTCCTTTGCTGCTTTGGTCTTTGATACTAGCATTATACAACGCGTTCATATCCGACTTTCTGAAATTGAAAAAATCGTGTGCAAAGGTACTACTTTTTTTCGAAATGCTACAGTGATTTCCTAAAAAATTGACTCTGAGGACCTTTTTATTCCACACTTTCCATGACCTCTTCTCTCGGCCTGCTCATCTCGAATATCGCCCAGACGCAATTTGAATGCCACAGGGCATAAAAAAGGCCGATGCGTTATTTGCATCGACCCTTTGCCTATCGTGCGCTACCTGTGGTAGCAAACTCTGATAATGATA
>CADBSN010000250.1 GCA_902797255.1 uncultured Bacteroidales bacterium
AAACCGTTTGCGAGTGCGAGGTCAACCTTCTCCTTCAGGATAGCAGGAGTCTCGTTGTAGTACTCACGACGCTCAGAGTGACCAAGGATGACATATTCTGCACCTGTTGACTTCACCATCTCAGCACTTACTTCACCGGTATATGCACCTGAAGCCTTGTCTGCACAGTTCTCTGCACCAAGACCAATCACGCTGTGGTCGATGATGTTTGATACGGTTGCAAGGTGGATGAATGGAGTACAGATCACTACATCACAGTTTGGTTTCTCTGCCTTCAATACTTCGTTCAGTTCTGTTGCGAGTGCAACGCCTTCTTGCAGGTTTTTGTTCATTTTCCAGTTACCTGCTACAATTTTCTTTCTCATTTTGTTTTGGTTTTTTATTAGGGTTATTACTTGATAATTTCTTCTACTTCTATCTGATTGGGGAAATTCCAATGGCTCCATTTCCTGACCACCTTCCCATCGTGAAGGAGCATGAGTCCAGGATTAGAGCGAACCATCGTCTTGAGCGTACGTTCGTCTGCTGTATAGAATCCATATTCTGCCCCTGTGTAGTCAGTCCATCGGATGCGTGATGCTTCGTCTGATGCCGTCAAGGCATAGAACCCGATGTCGCTGGCCAGCGCGTACTCGTACAAATCGTTGATCTTGTCCATGATGCTCTCATCAGCGGATTGAAGATCAGGTGCACAAAGCAGCAGGACATAGCCTTCAGCAGCCAGGATGTCGTTTGTCACATCCTCGTCACCATCTTCAATATAGAAATCGTTGATGATTTGCTGACTGGCTCCGCTGATCTGTTTCCGTTTCGTCTCCACATAAGTCCATGTGGAGTCGGGATCATCGTCCTCGATACTGAGTTCCAGCGTCTCGCCGTCTTTCTCGTAGACAATCGTCACCTCAAACTGTGGACGTTGGTTCTCCGGCACTTCTATCATCTTCCGCAGGTCTGTACCTATTTTGTACGGACGGAAGTCGATGACGGGTAACGCATAGATGCAGTAGGCGGTATAAACCAAAAAGCCTATTCCGAAGAGGGTCGACACAATCCAATACACCTTCGTACTGATAAGGTGTGGTTGGAGTCGATACCAACGTAACCCCACCACTGCTGCACCCAGCAATAGGATATTCTTCAGGAGCGTCTGTACGTTGGTCAGGATAAATGCATCACCGAAGCAACCGCAGTCGCTGACCGGATTGGCAATGGCGATATAGACGGTCAACAAGGTCATACAGACCATGAACACCGACGTAATGCGTGACACCCATTTACGGCGCATACCGAAAAACAGGTAGATGCCTAAGACAAACTCAAACAGTCCGAGGGCAATGGCCAGCATCAGTAAGAACAGCTCCGGCACACCTGTGATGCCCCATGCGCTGAAGTAGTCCTCGAGTTTATAGACCATACCCAATGGGTCGTTGGCCTTGACAAATCCCGAGAAGAGAAAGGTGGCAGCCAGCAAGAAGCGGCATAAGTTCACCACGATTCTCAGCACATGATGCAACACCTGTCTGCTCATACGCCGAAGTCCAGTTTGATGAGTCCGAACACGGAGTAGTTGATCATATCGAGGTAATTGGCATCGATACCTTCCGATACACGAGTCTGGCCGTCATGCCCCTCGATCTCTTTCGTGCGGTTGATTTTCTGCAAAATCAAATCCGTATATGAACTGACTCTCATCGAACGCCACGCCTCATCGTAGTCGTGATTCTTCTTCAGCATCAGTTCAAGTGCTTGTTGAGCAAACCGATCGTAGTGCTTCATCGCATCATCGGCACTCATATCAACGACATCGGCATAGCCCAACTCCAACTGAATCAGTCCTACAATGCCGTAGTTTACGATAGCTTGGAATTCAGGATAGATGCCCTCACCGACCAGCGACACCCCTTTCACCTCAAGACTACGTATACGTTTCGCCTTGATGAGTATCTGGTCTGTGACCGAAGCTGGTCGTAAGATACGCCACGATGCGCCATAGTCGTACAACTTATTGGCAAACACCTCGCGACACTTCGCCATCTCCTGTTTGAACTGTTCTTGCGTTTCCATATCTTCCGAATTTGGCTGCAAAGTTAGCACAATTTATTTTGTTTACAAAATAATAACGTCCAAACAAGTATGCTTGGACGTTAAAATCTATTGTGTTTTCTACGTTTGCTATCTATAATTGCCAACTTATGAGCACTTAAGCACCTGTCCGGTATAAATTGGACTACCTTGCTTCAGGCCATTAAGCTTGTAAAGTTGCTCAACTGTGATACCGTGATTGGTTGCAATGCGCCAAGGTGTATCCTTGTCCTTTACCACATAAGTCACCTCTTTGGTGGTCTTTCCTTCTTCCTGAGTTGGAGTTGAAGAAACTGGAGCCTCATTGGCAGCAGGTGCAATCACTGGAGCCTTAATGGTAGACCCCTTTCCCGTTTCCCCTGCAGGGGAAAGGCGGTTACTTTGGTTATTAACTGCTACATCACCAGCGTGACTACTTCCTCCCTTTTGGGATGATGAGAGGTGGGTCTGTTCTATTGTTCCTGATTTCACTAAATAGAAGTCGCCTGTGACGTCTTGTGCCTCAAAGTCGAACATCAAAGCCGGATTGATGGCTGTACCCAAGAGTCGGGTTTCGAAGTGGAGGTGTGAACCCGTGCTGGCACCAGAGTTTCCTCCCAATCCGATTGGCTGTCCTGCACGTACAATCTCGTCCTCTTTCACCAGCTGTTTGCTCAAGTGACCATAAAGTGTCTCAAGGCCGTTTGGATGGCGCAGTACCACGTAATATCCCCATCCACCAGCATTGTACTTCACGATACGTACTTTGCCATCGAAAGCCGCATAAATCGTGTCACCAATATACACCTTGATGTCCAATCCTTTGTGCTGGCGTCCCCAGCGAGGTCCGAATTTCGAGGTGATCTTACGGCTTGGAGTTGGCATTGCAAATCCACGAAGGTCTACCTTGTAGTTTGGAGGCAGTGCTCCAGGTGCAATCAATGCAGAAGTATGATCCCAAGTAGAATAGATATCACCTGCAGGGTTATGCAGGTCAATCTTTGCAAATGCTGAGGAATTATCGATTTTAATCGTTTTTAAATCCGTGAGTTTTCTGTCCGATGGCGCTCTGTTAGCCAACAAATCCTGTGCCGAAGCAGTCAGTGAAACTGCCGACAGGGCTACCAACGTAATTGTCTTCAGTAATTGTATCATGTTATTGTTTTTAAGGCTGAAGGCTAAGGGTTCTTTCCCCTTTTGTCTTTTACCGTTTAATACTCGTCGTTAGCATAGAGGAACTGGAACGTTGACTGCTTGTAGTCAAAGATCTCATCAGCGTTGAAAAAACGGTTGATCTCAGCCACAGCGTTCTCTGGAGAGTCCGATGTGTGAATGATGTTCTCTTGGAAGCTCATACCGAAGTCACCACGAATGGTGCCAGGAGCTGCCTTACGACCGTTTGTACTACCCGTCATGGTTCTTACCGTCTCCACTGCGTCCACACCCTCGTAGCAGCAGCAAACAACTGGAGCTGCCATCATTGAGTTCTTGATGCGCTGGAAGAATGGTTTTGATGCCAGGTGTGCATAATGCTTGTCGAGCAACTCATCTGTCAACTGCATCATCTTCATGCCACAGAGTCTCAGACCTTTACGTTCGAACCGGGCAGTTACTTCTCCTACGATTGCCCTTTGCACTGCACTTGGTTTCAGTATTACAAGCGTTTTCTCCATTATGTTCCTTTACCTTAAATTTTGTTACGTGAGTGCGCCACGTGCGCACAGCCACAAATACGCTGCAAATTTACGACTTTTTTTCGGAACAGCCAAATGTCATCCGTATTTTTTTTATTTTTTTAGCATTACTTAGCAATTTGGATGAATTACAGCAAAAGAAACGCATCTTAATTTGGCTTGCCGATTGTTATAAGAAAAAAAACAAGAAAAACACATACTTCATGAGCAAAAACATCGGCTTTTCAAGCTAAAAAAA
>CADBSN010000251.1 GCA_902797255.1 uncultured Bacteroidales bacterium
AGGGGTGAGGTGTATGTGGGCGCTTTCGACATGGTGAAAGAGGCTCCTGTCATCGATCTCTTCCCTGTGTATCAGGTACCGCCTGCTGACAATTCTGTCAAGGTGCGCGAGGAGAGGGGTTCTGCTGTCCTTTGCTTCGAGGTGAACAAATGGGACATCAAGCCTGATTATATGACGAACCCTGTGGAGTTGCAGAAGATTTACAACTCGGTGAATTATGTGAAGAACGACTCTGACGTCACCATCAGCAAAATGACCATCGAGGGTTATGCTTCACCAGAAGCTCCTTATGCTCACAACCAGATGTTGAGTGATAAGCGTACCGAGGCTCTGAAGAATTACTTGCTGGCTTCAACCATTACCAAGGGCATCAAAATGGAAGCTAGAGGTAAAGGCGAGAACTGGGAGGGTTTCTTGGATTACCTGAACGAAAATCCTCTCATACCTCAGTACAGCACGATTATGAATATTGCTAAAGCGAACATACATCCTGACGAGAAAGAGCGTCGCATGCGAAACGAGGCTCCTGAGGGTTACAGTTATGTATTAAAGAACGTATTCCCCCAACTGCGTTGCACGAACTACACCGTTATCTATACTGTCAGACCATTCACGCTGGAGGAGTCGGAGCGTGTTTACGAGACCCGACCTATCAACCTCAGCCTGAACGAAATCTATCGTTTGGCAGATAAGTATGCTGACGATGAGGAGAAGTACTACTCTATCATGCGTAAGGCATCACTGCTCTATCCCCAGGATACCTATATTAATCTTACGATGGCGTACCTTGCCATCAAGAGTAGAAATGTTAACGATGCGGCTGAGTATCTGAGCAAGGTGGAGGACTGTCCTCAGAAGACGATGAACAGTGGTTTGATTGCTTTCCTCAAGGGCGATCTCGACGAAGCTGTCAAGTTGGTGAAGCAGGCTGCTGAGTTCGAGATTCCTGAAGCTCAACAACAGCTGGAAGAGTTTGAGAAACTAATTCAATATAACAATAAATACAATAAAACCAATCATTAATAAAAGTAGCTATGCTTAAATTTAACAAATCAATCTATGTGCTGCTATTTGCAGCAACCACTATCTTGGGTTGTAGCCAGAGCGATGACCTTGCTGTCGACAGCAACGCTCCAACTCAGGAAAACACTGGAGTTGTATTCCGTTTTCTGACCAATGGTCCTACGATGATGACCCGTAGTGTAGAAGATAGCTATGACCACGTACAGGGAACTGTTGAAGAGTATCAGGTGAACAATGCAAGAGTGTATCTCTACGATGCGCCAACGAAGCTTTTCATTAAAAGCATCGCGCTCACCAATATCAAACGTATAGGTAGTGATACGAATGGCAACATTATCTATGAAACTGACCGCGTGTCTGTACCTCAGGGTTCTTATGACATCTTTGTCCTTGCTAATTCCAACAAGAACATCTCAAAGCCCAATGAAGAACAATTCCTGGCTGCTATTGATAGCACAACGTATGTCAAGGGACAGATTACTGACATCTCAAATGGTGTGGTTATGACCAACCGTGCTTCAGAGAATGCCAACATTGCTATCTCCAATACACCAACTAGTGATGAGAACGTAATCAGCATCAAGTTGGAGCGTGCTTTGGCTCGCCTCGATATCGCAAAGAGCAGCGATTCTTACGCATTGACCGACGCAGCAAGCAAGCAATATGCTACAGTGACGCTCGACAGACATTATGTTGTGAACCTGGCAAGATATTACTATCTCTATCGCCATACTGCCGTTCTGAACTCTATGGACGAACCAACTTGGAGTCTTGACGAGAACTTCGGT
Source organism: uncultured Bacteroidales bacterium (assembly GCA_902797255.1). GTDB lineage: Bacteria > Bacteroidota > Bacteroidia > Bacteroidales > Bacteroidaceae > Colivivens. The sequence continues at coordinate 1,812 of CADBSN010000251.1, forward strand.
AATGTGAACGATGTGAACGGATATGTCATCGACCCTTATTTCTTCAAGAAGACTATCGATGCATCTAACTTCAACAATAAGGATAAGTATTATGAGCATTTCTTCGGAGACTATAATAACCCTGATGCCATAACTTGGACAAACTTCAAACCAGCTGCGGCTACACCTGATTACAACACCTCATACTGCCTTGAAAACTGTACTTTGGCACCTGCCCAGAAAAACGGCTACAGCACTGGTGTGCTTTTCGATGCAAAGTTTGAACCTTACAACAATGTGTACCATCTCAACACGGCTACAGGCGCTTTGGAACTCGTTACCGACAAGACCAAGTATCCTGAGGAGATCTATTATTACAACTATAACTTCTATGACTCTCCAGAGGCGCTCGCTAATGCGTTAGGCGTTACTGCTGTTACTGCAGCAAATATGGATGTCTATCAGGCAAAGAAGTTTGAGAAATCCGATGATGGTTACCATTGCTACTACATCTACTGGATTCGCCACCTTGACAACTTCATGCCAACCAGCATGGGCGTTATGGAGTTTGCTATCGTTCGTAACAACCTCTATCGTATGCTCATTACCAAGATTTCTGGCCTTGGTGATGGTATTCCACAGGTAGATACGGATAAGCCAGATGAGGGAGAAACTTATTTAAAGGTTGTACTTAACGTTAAACCGTGGATTGTAAGAGACTTAAATATTGTACTCTAAGGCGGCTGCTTTCCCTTGTATGCATCCTGACGATGGTGTCGTGCACATGGGTGAAAGATGACTACGACTGTCCTTACGGCTTTTGGCTAAAGCTGAACTTCACAATCAATATGTTGGATGTGGATGCAGCGCCAAAATACGTCAGAGATGCGTACATCTACATCTATGATGCCAGCGGAAACTACGTCACTCGGCTGTATGTGACAAACGATGAGCTGAAAGCCAACGACTACCGCGTCAGGTTGGACAATCTGCCAGAGGGAGATTATCAGTTTGTGGTCTGGAGCGGCATTGATAGCCATTTCACAGTTTCAGGCACACACAACACGATAGATGACTTCCGCGTGTCGCTCATCCCGAATCAGGGCAGTAATCATTACAAGGGTGAATTGCCAGACCTTTTCTATGGCTATCTGCCAACGCTTCATGTTGACGGGACCTATGATGTGCAAGATATTGACCTGATGAAGAATACCAACCAGTTGACCTGTCTTGTCGTGTCCATCAATAATGAGGCTGTCATGAACCCAAAGGACTATACCATATTGATCTACTCTCCTAATGGTTCCATGGATGCTTACAACCGATTGGTGTCAACTACTGATATCGTTTAC
>CADBSN010000252.1 GCA_902797255.1 uncultured Bacteroidales bacterium
AGCTCAAGAAGACCGGACCCACCCCCGTTCCCCTCCCTGTGAGTGAGGGGAGTAGATACTTCTGTTGATGCTTTCTCGTCTGCAGAGTGACCGCCCTCCCCCTGCAGGGGGAGTTGGGAGGGGGGTCTTCTTTATGGTTTTTGTTCTATACAGCAATCTGTAAGGCAAACACAGGGGGTTGCAAATAAGCTAGAACCAGAGGAAAAATTTGCAATCCCTAGGGGTAACAATCTTTTCCTCGAGGGGCAAATTCTATTCAGCGACGTTGAATATATATTCAGCGACGCTAAACATGCGTTCAGCGACGCTGAACAGAGATTACCTCTAGGGGAAAAGAAAGTGGAATCGGGGGATTGGGATTAATACTCCGTTTTATCGGCTTTTGCCATCCACATACGGAAAGTATGGAGGGCTTCATCTCGCAAGAGCGGGATGAGGGGAACTGTACGATTGTCGATAGAACGGTCGAGTTCCTCATAGATGAAATCGTCAGCAAAGTCAATGTCTCGAGCGTCCTTACGTGTATTTCCATAGAAGATGCGACCGATGTGTGCCCAATAAATGGCACCTAAGCACATCGGGCAAGGTTCGCATGAGGTGTAGATGGTGGCTCCGCTGAGGTCGAACGTGCCTAACTTACGACAAGCCTGACGGATGGTGTTCACCTCTGCATGGGCTGTAGGGTCATTGTCGAGCGTCACACTATTGCTGCTGCCGGCAAGCACCTCACCAGCCTTCACGATGACGGCTCCAAAAGGGCCCCCACCCCGTTCTACGCTCTCGTTGGCCAATCGGATGGCCTCACGCATATACTGTCTGTCTTGTTCTGTAATGATCACGGAATAAAGTTTATAGTTGATAGTTTATAGTCAGTTGAAAAAGTGTAAAGTAGATAGTCCTTGAACTTTTTGAACTTTTGAACCTTGAACTCTTGAACCTTGAACTCTTGAACTGACTTTGGCTTTCGCCCAAAATGCTTCCGCTCGGCATAGCTCAAAAGCGTTTTTGGCTCTGCTCTCGCTTAATCGCATTTTTCAACTTTAATTATTGGCTATAAAATCTCAGGAATGACCATCAACTCAACGTCGCCCTTAATGAAGAAATAGACATTCTCATCCTTATTATAGAGGTCGATATTGAGTCGCACATCACGTGGCTTGAGCGCTTTTCCGTCGACATTGAACAACTTACGATCAATGAAAATCTGGCCTTTCTCCGTCCTCAATGTTTTCGAAACACGAGTACCGTCGTATTCGTATGTGGCGATGAGGGATAGTGATGGTGGAAGTACCACTCTGGTATCGATGACCAATGTATCGAGTAGCTCATATTTCCCATAAAATAACTTGCGTAATTTAGTTGGGATGCTGAGGTCCATACCTTCGATGTATGCATCGTGGGTAGAAAGGTGCTTATTGGCTGTCAGTATCTCATAGGCTGTGAGGGAGTTCTTCTCCATTGCCTGTGAGACAAACAGACACATCTTGTTGGTCTTCGTGTTGACTGCCTTGATGGCTTGACGCTCCTGACCCTTTGCCCAAGTGATGATTGACTTATCGTTGAAGGTAGCCCCTAGCTGTATTTTCTTACCATCGATAAGGACATTGTTGCTGTTGGTATAAAGAACCTTATAGTCATCAGCAGAAGCTATCAGGCTGCTGCACAAAGCGATGACGATAAGAGCTGACTTTGCTAAATTATTGTTTCGTTTCATTTTACTCGCATTTTTGATTTCATATAAATGTTATAGATAAACTGATAGAGCCAATAGAGGAAGGTTGGGATGTACATGTTATACACATAACCTGTAGTAACATAGGCAATGAGAGCCACAATCAACAGGATGGTAGGCACACTGAAGATAAAGAACAGCATGCGGAGATAGACATTGGGCACCATCCTTGCGAACGTGAGATTGCTCATCAGGAAATAACCGATGATGAAATAGATGAGGAACTGCACAAATGCCCACCCCCAATGGAAGTAGTGGTCGCCTTGCTGCAATGCATTATAGGCATTGATACAGATGAGCGAACCTGGTTGTGGACCCAGATAGGTGTCGTGCACATCGGTCATAAAGTCTCCGATTATCACGATTTTATTCTCCAACTGCATAGAGATAGGATAGATACTGTCGTGAGCCAATATATCTGCGCCCAGGAACTCATATCGTTTCTCCAGAATATTAGGAGTTTCGAGACTGTAGTCTTCTGCTACACGAATAGGGATATTGAGTGTAATTGCATTCTTACAGAGGCGTCCGTCAGAATAATAGAATGGTCCCCATCGCTTGATGGTCTTGCCTGTGAGGTCTTCATAGATGCGAAGCGGCATAGTAGGCTCATCGCCATCACGCGTAAATTGGAAATGCGAGAACTTCGTCACTTTCCAAGTCACCGTGTAGTCAGCATAGGCAGATTTCTTTTTCAGCAAAGAGTCAGAAAGATGTGAATCTGTATGGTTGGCAATCACGATACGGTTCATCTTGCGGATGGTCGCAAACAAAGCGGAATCCTGCGGGCTCTTAATGTTGTGCTCGAAGAATACATCCATCATGATGTAGCGATAGTTGTCAGCCTCATAGGCAGCTGTAAGAAAGCGCAACAATTTCTCACGGTCTGTAATGACAAACTGACCAACAGGAATATCGTGAACAGAATAATCAACCAACTGCTTATCGTAACAGACATTCACCAACAGGATGCTATCGGGCACATTGTCCTCATACTGACCGCTGAATTTCATAATGTTGTCGAACGTGCGCAACACTTTCATCTCGTCTGGCATCGGAATATCGCTATTCCCTATGAAATAGGAAGCAGCAATGATACCGATACTAAGCAGACTCGCCCCGATGAGCTTGACAACGAAGTGACGTCGTAGTCTGAGGAGGAATGAAATCTTCTTCATCGTTTCAGTAACAGGATTTTTGCAGTAGAATTATCGCAATGCGGATGAGTACGCCCTACAGGTGCTCCCAGATAAGTCGGGTCTGCTATCACATAGCGCTTTTCGCCTACTGTGACGGCGTCACCTGGCACTTCTTCTGTGAACAGAATAGCGGTTGACATGTGGTTAAACGTTTTGCCCTCTGCCTTAGAGGAATAATTGACCAAAGCGACATCAAGTCCTAACAAATCACGAACAATGCGCGAAAAAAGGATGGCAAAATCCTCAGAATCGCCCTGAAGGTAATAGAGCATCTCTTCCGGATAGTATGGGCGGTTAGGTCGTTTGACATTGGAAGATGCCTTTGCACGTGATGTGAACCTGAAAGAAGACTGAACCCAATCGAGCAATACATTCACAGCGGTCTTTTCTCCAAAGTTCACTAGAAATTTATGTAGCTGTGGATAGAGTTGCTCTTTCATTTCCTCACTTAAAGGAGTATTGGCACACACTTCCCATTGTGTTTCTCCTGCTGCATTGGAGCTCGCAGCAGAATTGCCCATAGCCTTTATACGTTGAACGTCAAAAGTCAGTGTTGCCCGTGTAGGCATATCTTCCCCTTTAATTGTACGCACCTCATTCGTTACGACACCATTCTGCGCCTGAATCGTGAGGGTCGCAAAACACAGAAAAACAAAAAACGATCTTTTCACTATCTTCAATTCTTTATTTAGTTTCCATTATTTATCCAATCGCATTCCATTCCACTTCGAGTCAGCCATTGATGAGAATGTTGTAGGAGTCTGTACATGACCCAGAACTTGACGTGTTTTCTTCATCACTTCTTGCTGAATATACTCGGACAGTTTCTTATACGTGGTCTTTCCCTTATCCTCTTGAAGTTTCTTCAACAAGAAATAGGTAAACATACCGTGTTTTTGATTCTTGTATGGATAAGCTGTCTCATCTTCTTTACAAGCACTGAAGACAACCATATTCCTTGATGGCGCTTCCTTCGTGGTCTTGATGATGACTCCACGAGCAGATTCGTCCAAGACAACTCCCTCTTTTGACGCACCACTGAAGCAGGCATCCAAAAAGACGGTTATAGGCTTTTCATAGTTGGCAGCCAGATCTGAGTAGAACTGAGAGAGTTTATAGCTTGTTGTCAGATTAAGCGGATTTGCATCAACCGGCATCAGGTAAGACTGACCACTTGAGGGGTCAGGCAATCCGTGTCCAGAATAATACACTAGCATATTCGTGCAGAATTCTTTCCATTTGCTGACTTGATCAACCACATCAACCATTTCATTACGTGTGGCATCAGGCGCATAGAAAATGTTATATTCTGGAATACCTAAAACACTGATACAATAGTTTCTGAACGATTGTCCGTCATTATTGGCAAAAGGAACATTAGCTACATTCTTATAATGTTCATTCGAAATAATCACGACAAACGTTGTCTCATTTGAATTCTTCTTATTCTTTGGAATATTCACATCGACATCAGACTCACCAACATTCAGAGCCTCAACGTACTCAGGTTCGTTCACCTTCTTCGGAACATCTTTGACTTCCATATCAGCCATCAAATCCTCATCATTCCAATGTGGTGGTGCAATTGGAACTTTTCCGTAAGTTAATTCCATATCCGCATCATATAAATAGGAATGGCCATTAGGAGTCACAAACTGAGCCGTAGCCAATCTGATACTTCCAGACTGGTCAACCTTGAAGACAGGATTGGAGACAATGACACCATTCCAACTTTCTTTGAAATTCTTAGCTTCATCGTTTGCCAAAGGTACCTTAATATACAAATCTCCTTGTGGAGTCTGGATACGATATGTCTCATGATCGGGATCGTATGGCTTGATTGTCAAGTCCCTCAAATTAAATTTATTACTGTATTCAAAAATAAACTCACGTTCCAAATCATGTCGTTTCGTTGCAATAAAACTCTTACGAGTTTCTGAGTTGACACGGTTGGCATAAGCATCAGCTGGCTCAAACTCCCCTCGTGTCACCCAGTCTTCCAAATACTGATCCAAACGAGGCTTATACCAATCATTGAAATTAGGCACTCCCGTATTTTGTGCAGCAGCCACACTCAGAACCATGTTAGCTTGTTCGGCACGTTCCTTCATCTGTGAAGCATCTTCTGCCCGTCCAACTTGCAGGTATGCATCAGACAATGCAGCAAGAATACGTTTGTCATCCTTAATCACATCTTCCAATTTCTCCAAATCCTCAAGCAAAGAGATGGCATGATTGAAATTGTCTGCAGCAGACGCTTTCAACGATTTGTATTGTTCTGCATTCTGCGCAGTATTGCTCTGGTCAATCAAAGAACCAGCATAATTATAGTAACAAAAAGCAAGACGTTTTTTGATTTCGACATCATTCGGATACTTGGCATTGCACTCCTTATATATATCTAAAGCTTCCAAATAATTACCTTTATTATCAATAAGGGAGGCTTTACACAATTTCATGTCATCATCATTCGGCACTAATGCTAATGCCTTATTGAGCATTTCTTCTGCTTTCTCGTCTTGTTTTTTCTTAATATAGAGCTGAGTTGCCTGTTTGAGCATATCAATATCATTAGGGAAATTCATGATTCCTTCGTCAAGCACGCTTAACTCCTGGTCAAATTCCTCTAATAAATCCAAATCCATTGCAAGGAACTTATAACAGGTCTGCTGATGTTGTTTCTCTCCTAATTCAATATATTCTTTGAGATAAAAAACAGCACTCTGATAATCATGTTCGTTGTGGAGACCTGCGGCCACATTGAAAACGTAAGCGGGATAATTGGCATTTCGTGGGAATTGCTCGCCAACATACAAAGGCAGACGTGGTATAACAAGATAGTTCTCTAAAAACTTATAGGCCTTTGCATTATTACCGCTATTACTGAAATAGATACCTGCTTCCTCTAATTCCGGACGTAACTTACGCACCTTTTCCTTAAGGTTAGACAAAGAACTGGCATCTACTTGGTTCATACATTTCATATACCCATGGAAACACTCTAAGAGCATATCGTACAGTTGGCTCTTTGGCATCGAATTACCGGTCTTTTGTATAAAATAGCTATTATACAAACTCTCGGAATGATCATAGATGGTTTGAGTCAATGAATCTACGTTAACGACTTTTGCCAACTCCACATTTGAGTTGTCGATATCCTGTGCAAAAGAATGACTTGTGAACGTTAATCCAAATACGATGAGTAGAAAATGTTTCATGTGATAATGATTATAATCTTTGGAGTTTTGAAAAAGGGAGGGTAAAAACAAAGGATTACCCTCCCAACTCATTTATTATTTCAGTACATCATGGAATAAGAATTCTGCAATTACACGACGGAATTCAGAACCTTCCTCAGATGATACATCAACATTATAGCTTTCTGTTACTTTAAGATTATTCAAAGCTGGAACATTTGCATGAATGTATTCCTTCACGCTAATGGCACGAACAAGAGAAAGCTGTTCGTTTGTGGTAATACCGCTCTGCTTGGTTACGGTCAACTTAGAAGGCTTGCCGGAAATCATCACAGGCTGGTCAACAATATTACCGAACATACCGTTGTAAGCAATCTTTCCATTGATTGGTGAAGCATCAGCTGAACCAGAATACTTAATATCTGCAGCCTTACCTGACTGACAATACTTAGCAAACTCACCGTTCAATGACTCCTTGATAATCTTAAGCATTGCAACAGATGCAGGAGCCTTTGATGCATCATACTTTCCAGGAGCGAAGTCTTCTTTTACACTGAAACCGTCCTTTACTGTATACTTGTAAGTAATCTTATAATCTGCCTGTCCGTTTGTTGTTGGGATCAGTTCAGTTGCAACAGTAATAGTAGTATTGTCAGAGAGAATATTCTTTTCATTAGCTTCTCTTACAACCTCATCCTTGATTGCATGCAAAGTAGCAGTGTTCTGGATATCCTGATGGATAGCAGAAAGTGGCAAATAACCATCAGTTTGTACATACTGAGCATTCTGCTCTTTCACATATGTGTACTTCTTACCAGTTGCAGGGTTGATAACATCTGTATATAATACCTCGAACTTATCACCAGGATTCAGATTATAGACAGTGTTTGTGAATTTCATATCCTGTACATTCTTGAAATTCGTGATTTCTGCACGAGGAACCTTGATGGCAATTGATGGCATATCGGTAAACCGAACACCTAACATTTCCTTATTATTACTATACTGCAAGTCTCTCACGTTGGTATTGATACGATTACCTGCCATATCGGTAGATACAATTTTAGAATACTCAAGACGCTGTGCTTCCATTTGTGCGTCAGCTGTACGAAGTGCAAAATCAGCTTTGCTTTCACCCTTGATTCGCTTCATCCAAGTATTCATTCGAGCATCAACTTCCTGCTCCTTCTGTTCATACAGTGTAAGTGGAGCAGCAGCAGTTAGTACAGGCTCTACGAATGAGTATTCGCTGCTCTTGGTGTATGCAAAATTGTATGCTACACCTAGAAGAAGTGATGCACGCCAGTCGCTACGGTTATTTGGACCTGTCAAACCATTAAAGTATTTGCCAGCATTATTCAAGCGGAATTCTGCAGAAACACTAATTGGACGAGCTAATTTGTATTCATATCCCAATCCAACACGAAGATTATGAGACTGATTGTGTAAGCCGCTCAATTCATCTTTCTCCAAACGAGTGTCCAAATTCTGGTCTCCATAAATTGCCAGGCCGACACCTCCCAACAGATACAATTTACTCTTGGTATTGAGATTATCTGTAAAGAATGAAGACAAGTTACAGAGGAGATCTACATTAATATTATAGTACTTAAACGAATTGTACTTATTGTTATAGAAAACCTTCGATTTCAATCCTTCCGCACCTACACGGAAACCCATTGCAGGTGATAGCCAGGCTCCAAAGTTAACACCAAAGTTCGGTGATATCAAGTCCATTCTTTTGCCTGGACTAAATGGTAACTGTGCGCCTCCTTGAACTTGGAGGAACAAATTTGACTCGAAAGCATCGTCTTGCTGTGCATTCATACACAGAGGTAACATCATTGCTAATGCTACTGTCGAAATTTTACTAAATCTAATCATAATTAAAGTTATTATTATTGGTTGTTAATGAATAATCTTACTCAATTGCTATCAATGTGGCATCTGTACAATCTGGCATCTGCATACCTACTGAAGCATTAATATAGGTTGCGTCACAAACCACGTATGCTTCGTTATCCAACAGATATCTTACACCACCCACGTCTTCGTTGAAATGAACGGCTGAAGCCAAGTGACCTGGATAGTAGATCAAGACACACTTCAATCCCACCAAATCGCGAACAAGACGCGTGAAGAGAATAGAGCGGTCCTCACAGTCACAAAGCGGATAGTTGAGGGATTCTTCTGCGAAAAAGGCGCGATCGGCACCCCACACCACATCATCATATCCATATTCTAATCCTGTCTGAACAAAATTGAGCAGGCGCTCCACTTTTTCCACCTCACTCTTTCCTTCAAGTGCTTTCTTCAACTCTGGATAAATCTGACGCTTAATACTTTCCTGCATAGGCGTGTTGGCGTACATCACCCATCGAGTCGTGAAGTCGTCACCAATACGTGATGACGGATAGGTGTCATAGAACTTCATAAGATTCTGGTTGGTCTTCACATGAACCTTGACTTCAGGATAACGTTGCGAAGCAATCTCACGTTCTTCGCCCCAAACCTCAGTAAAGTTTGGTGCCGTAGGAATGAAAAGTGAGAGTTTCTGCTCTTGTGGATAAGCGGCCTCACAGATAGATAGTAATGAAGGCGTTTTCTCATCAACAGGATAGTAATAATCGCCATCAATCATCCAAGGCATCTTACCGTAGATGAAATGACGACTACCTACCAGCAGATAGAGATGTTCCTTTTTGGTGTCTGTTCCAAATCGAACCTTATAACCCGACTGACAATAGATATAGCCTGTAAGCAAAGCAGATTCCTTGGTATCCTTTCCACAGAAAGTATCGCTCAATGCTCTGAGCATCAGCAGATAAGCCCAGTCACAAAGTTGATACTTGTCACGTAGTGCCAAACAATCGATGATCGTGTTATCATAGTACTTCGTTGACAACTGCTTAAGAATTAAGTCTGCCACATTGTCGGGAGTGACCTTGCCAAGATACAAACGACGACTCTCATCAATACGAACAGACAACTCCGTACCAAAGAATTTGAACGGCATTGTTGAGAACTTCTCCTGTGATTCCGGAATAGCAACTTCTTGGATGGGTTGTTCGCCTAACTCTTCTTTTGGTTTGGTACCAAAGTCTAAAGCAGGTTTGTTTGCCTCTTTCTTAGTTTCTGGGCTTGCTGGCTTTGGGCGGTTCTTGCCTTTTGCCTTTTCTACATCGTCCTTTGATAACTTGAAAACTTTCTTTGCAAAGTTCTGCACTTTATCAAGGAACTTCCAACGATCAGTTGCAGGTTGTCCTTCCGGTTCTTTGTAAACCACAGGTTTGATATAATCATCCTTTGGTTTTGGAAGAGCCGGTGCGGATTTAAACTCCTTCCATATCTTACGAACAAACTCGGCATATTCCTCGTTGTTCTTACGACGGAATTCCTCGAACTCTTTATGGATATCGTTCCTGAAATCATTGAAGATATCAGCAAACGAACTGTCACCACCCTCTCGTTCCTCAATGGACTTTAGCAATTCTGCCACCTGTTCGCTATCACGGCTGTGCTGCTTCATCGCTGTCAACTCTGCATTACCCATCTGTTTCAACACATATTGAAGGTATTCCTGGGTCACATCAGAAACAGAGTTTGACGAATTCTTCGACAATGAACTTACAGCACCCTTACCAGGAGCAATAAGGATGTAACGCTTGGCACTTGAAATATCCAGCAACTCCACTCTACTATCAGCAGGTATTTCGATGACAACAGATGGCTTGATGCGAGTATTCATCACCAGCGGAACATTCGAGCCGTTTGGCGCATAGGTTACATTACCCACCACATAGTAGACGAGTAAGTCCTGTGCGAATGCCATAAGCGGTATGAAAGAGAAAATGGCGGCAATAATAAAAAATCTATATTGTCTCATTTACTACTGCTCTTAACGATAAACTTTTAATTGTTAGTAAATTTGATAAATTTGCCATTCCATTACCACTGTTCCTCTGCTTTAGCCTTTGCCTCTGCACTTGCACCACTCATAGACAGCTTCAGTATTTCTTTTGCCTTAGAGTCTGCAAAAGCAACACCAATCTGGAACTGGGTATTGTTGTTCACTTCACGATACACCTCAAAAATAACATCAGCCTTATCGAGTGTTTGGTCAATCAGCTGCTTAGCTGTGCTGACATCTTTCTGGACTGTTGCCACATCAACAGATGAAGTCTGAACATTGGTCAGAGTACTCTCCAGAATGCCTGCCACCTTGGTGTTAATAGTTCCTGCAACTTCTTCACGAGCACGAGCTACAGCAATTTTACGAGCTGCTGCATAGCTTCCAGAGACTGCTTCTGACCTACCGATAATATACTGAGGCAGACCAGCTTTGCCACCACGCTCCTTCACAAACAACTCTTCCAACTGTTTCTCCATAGGAGTAGCACCAACAGCAACCTTCCAACCATCTTTCTTCAACTCTTTAGCTTGCTTTTTGGCATCTTTTGTAGCCTGCTTCATAATTGCGTTCTGCTCTTTCAACATCTGTTTATCATCCTGGGCAGAAACGGTAGTACAACACATCATGCCAACTACAATGGCTACGAAATAAAATAACTTGGTCTTCATTGTCTTGTAATTTTTTTTGTTAGTATTGTTATTAGTTATATCTCCTTTCTCATAAGCGTCCATCACATTATGATGTGCAAATATGAGAATATTTTTGAGAACGACAAAACAAAAACAAAAAAAAAATGCTTATTTCCTGTATTTTTCCGATTTTCACATCTACTTTATATAAATAATAAGGTATTTTTCGTACCTTTGCAAAAGAAATATAATTTTTGTTAAATGGGAAATAATATCGTACTTTCTGCAAATATACATCAGGCTGTCATTAAGGCTGTCGAGGCTATTCAACATGATAAAGTGTTCTTGTTGACAGATCAAACAACAGAACAACTGTGTAAACCATTGATTCAGGATGTGCCTTGCCTGAAAGATGCAACAAGTATCGTGATTGGAGCGACCGATACCAATAAAAACCTCGATACGCTGGCAGAGGTATGGACACAACTTAGCAATGGAGGAGGAAGCCGTCACTCCCTGATGGTGAACCTTGGAGGTGGCATGGTAACCGACTTGGGTGGGTTCGCTGCATCGACTTTCAAACGTGGAATTCCATATATCAACATCCCCACTACCCTACTCTCAATGGTCGATGCCAGTGTAGGCGGAAAGACTGGTATCAACTTCAACGGGCTGAAGAACGAGATTGGCGTGTTCAATGCGCCACAAACGGTCATCATCGATACTGAGTTTCTACGTACACTCGACCACGAAAATATCTGCTCAGGTTATGCCGAGATGTTGAAACACGGATTGATTTCCAACAATACGACATTTGCGAAACTACTTTCCTTCAATCTTGATAATGTAGATTATCAATTGCTGGGAGAAATGGTTGGCGAGAGTGTGGCAGTCAAGGAAAAGATTGTTAAAGAAGATCCTCTGGAACACGGAATTCGTAAAGCACTCAATCTGGGACATACCTTCGGACATGCATTCGAGAGTTGGGCACTTACCCGCAAACCATATCTGCATGGCTACGCTGTTGCATGGGGACTGATATGCGAGCTTTACCTCTCTGTCATCAAGACAGGTTTCCCTACAGAAAAGATGCGACAAGTGGTTCGATTTGTTAAAGAAAATTATGGCACTCCAGCTATCACATGTGATGACTATCCTGAGTTATATGCGTTCATGACGCACGACAAGAAAAACGAAGCCGGCATCATCAACTTCACCCTGTTAGGCGAAGTTGGAGATATCCGAATCAACCAGACAGCAACCAAAGACGAAATCTATGAAACCCTTGATTTCTTCCGGGAAGGATAAATAGTTGAGAGAATAAAAGTAGGAGTTAACGAAGTTAGCGGCCTTACGGCCTCGAAGTTACCGCTTGAGCTTCGCTCTTCGCTCCGACGTTACTAGAGGATGTAATCATCAGCAAAGATTCGTCGAACGTAGTGATAACTCCGGGCGCAGTGAAAAAGGCGATTGAGCCGAATATAATGCCAAGCTCGCTTGAGTATTATTGAAGCGTAGCATTTTGCGCAAAGCGATAACTTCGAACATAGTGATAACTTCTATAACTCCAGAAAAATATAATAATTTATTCACAATTAATAATACTTAGTATGAAGAAGAACCTTTTATTAGTATCTTGTGCCATGCTGCTCGTGACGCTTGCAAGCTGTGGCAGCAAAGACGCTCCAAAGAACGAGAACCTTTTTAACATCCAATCACCATCGTTTGAGAAATTAGTTGTCGTTACGGGCGATGAGACCGAAATCTACAAAGCAGCCAATACCGATAGCCCGACACTCGTTCAATGGATTGAGGACCTGGAGTCAGATATGGCTGATGTACAATTAAAATGGAGCGACGAACCAGGATTTGAGGGTTACAACTCCTACCCCAATCAACTGTTTTCCGAAGCAGTTGTTCCTGTGATTGGTGAAGAAGGCGATTTCTACAAAATATCCAATTACAATGATTTCATCTATTATGGTGAGACGACTGAAGGTTATATTCTGAAAGGGCACGTAGCAGATGCCACACCAGAACCACTCACGGCAGAAAACCCTGTACTCTGTGAGAAAGGCGACTGGATGAACTTCTACATTGTGAAGGAAGGCAAATACAAGAACATGGTGTTCCGTGCTCGTTTGGGCGAACTCACAGGTGATATGCTACATGTAGGTGTACTGCTCGAGAACGGATGCGTTGCATTCCCACAGAACTACTCATTCATGCTTGGAGTGAACGAGGAAGCAACAGATATTAGCATTCAGCCATACGAATTTGATAATTTGCAATATGAATTAGGATTCCCGCCAAGCATGTATTATGAGAATCCAGAAAGCTTCATCAGGTTGTTCGATCCTTCACAGTTCTCTGAGTCGCAGATTGAAAAGATTTTCAACACCATTAACGGCACAGAGACAGGCGACATCGAGTACATGTATTACTTCCCAAAGATGGATATGAAGTTCCAATCAGTATACGAAAAGAAATAAGACATCTGTCTACCATCAAACAAAGAGGTGCTCAATTCATCAACTTGAGCACCTCTTTTTCAATTTTTCCTCTTTGGTTATTTCACAATCACGAATCCTCCGTCTTTCAGTAAGTGGAACTTCACCTTCTTCGGATTAGTGATTTTCAATTGAGTCTTTCGTGGTTCACGCTGAGCATCGTCACTATAGAGTGTCACCACATCACCTTTCTTGACGAACTGAGAAAGGTTGAGTACCTTGTCACACTCTTCCTCAGCATTGCTGGCAGCAATATACCATGTACCACCACTCTGACGTGCCAGCACACAATACTTACCCGGATAACCATCGATGAACTGAGTGTCATCCCATGTGGTAGGAACCTCACGCATGAAATCGAGACTCACCTGTGGTGCCCCACCCTCACTGAATGGACGCAGGTTCTCTGGGGTAAGTGCAAAGTTCTGAATCGGGTTCTGGAACAGTACAGCCTGAGCCATTTCATGACAGTCTGTTGTCCGACGTGTAGTTCCTCCTACATTTCCTTTATGGATATGACGGTTGAGGAACGAACCTCCGAACTCCATACACCCGATGGTGTTACGGATGAAGGGATGGGTTGACGTATCCTTTGCTTCTTTATCAGCAGCACCTTGTCCGAAGTAGATATTTTCGGATGCCAATACAGCTTCACTTCCCACATAATTCGGATACATGCTCTCCCAACCACGAGGGATGGTACATCCATGGA
>CADBSN010000253.1 GCA_902797255.1 uncultured Bacteroidales bacterium
TTGTTGAAACGGCGGTAGCGCAGATTGCTTTCCTTCGGATAACAGCCCATGACAGGAACCTTAGTGATACGCTCAGAGCGCATACGATCGCGCAAAGTACGATCAAGCAATTCAATGATAAAGAACCATAAGGCCGTCAACATGAATGTGAGTAAGAAAGCGCCCAACAAAATCATCATGCGGTTCGTAGGCTGCGCATTCATTGGGAACATCGGTGGATTCAGCACACGAAGTGCTGCTGTTGACATCTGCAAGTTACGCTGACGCAGACGAGCGGCATTCAGTGCTTTCAACATTTCCATATAGTTACCCTCGATAAAGCCAATATGGCGCGATTTACGTTCCAAAGTTGCACCTATTGGCGCATAGAATAGATATTGTTGGTCAAGATTTGACTTCATAATGTCTGTAGCTGTCATTTCTGCCTTGGTCTTTTCCAACAAAAGTAGCTGTTCCAACCATCGATCTAACATGCTACTTGCCTTAACACCTGTTTCTGTACTATAAGTTGCAGCTTCAATATCTTTGGTCAATTCCTTTACACGTCCAGTTACAGTTTGCAAATCACGCTGAGCCTTAGCTAATTCTTCCTGAGATTCAGTGTCATTGCCGCCACCTTCACTGCTCATCAAACGAAGATTGGAGATGCGGGACTGGATGCGGGAAATATCACGCACCTGATTGGTAAATTCTTGGTTTGCACGAATGACTTGAGTACGATTACCCAATTGGCGCTCTAAATAATCCAATAACGCCTTAGCCGTTGTATAGTTCATCAACTGGTCATTGCGGAAATTCTGTTGTTGAGCTTCCAAACCCGTTAATGCTTTTGTCTGCTCACCATAGTTAATGATTTTCTTAGATATATTGTAACGAATGAGATCATCTTCTGCATTGGATAGAATGCGATAGAGACGTGCTACTTCTTTCTCGAAAAACTTAATTACATTACCTGTTTCACCAAAGCGAATTTGTTGGTATTGACGGGCAAAAACTTCATTCAATATGTCCAAGGTATTATAGGCAATACCAGCATCGTTAGCAGAATAACCGATGTCAATAATATCACTACCTTGAAGCTGTAAAACTTTTAAACGAGAGGTGATGTTGTTGATTCCAAAATAGGGATGGTAATTCAGAATACCAAAGAGGAAGTTATCTTGAGAAGGTTTTTCATATGCCTTCAGGTTGGCATATGACTGAGACTCACTATTATGATTGATGAGTCCTTTGACTTCTGCAGGCACCATCGCATTTAACTGACGGAAGTGCTCGGCCGAGATGTAGTTGTTGTCCTTGTTGGGATTACCATACATCATACAGCGGGCAAACAGACGCAGTGCCACCTCATGGATGGTGTTGTCGGTAGTGATAATCAACATCAAGTTGGTGATATTGGTCTGTGAATTACCACCAGCAGTACCTACACCACCTTCCAAGTTGTAGGCAGTAATCATACCTGTATAAATAGTGGTATTGGTGTCATAAACACGTTCCATGTGACGTGTTAAGAACCAGGCTACAACCAACGCTATCATCGGGAGGATGATAAGATACCAACGAATCTTATATAAAAAGCGGACGAGATATCTGAATAAATCCATAATAATTTGTATGTTGAGGGTTATTTATTGTTCTTCTTCTGAGCTTTGGCAGCTTGTTTCGCAGCTTTTTCTTGAGCCTTCTTTTCTGCAGCCTCCATCTTGGCGTATTTCTTTTCTTCCGCCTCAGCAGTCTTGCGTATCTGTTTTTCTACAGCCTTGTTCTCTTTTTTTATTTGCTTTTCAGTCTTGTGATCACCGCTGTCAAGCGTGATTTCAGTTGTTGTATTGGTTAAGATGGGCGTATGTGTTAAAATCTCCAATGTGATGATGTCTGTAGTAATTGCAGTTTGCAGATTTTGATAAGTGGCAATTTCACCCATCTCTTGTTTCTTCGTCCAAGCATAATCTTCAATACTCATATTGCCCTGATGGAAGTCTTCCAAATTCAAGGCACCGGCACCTTGGTACGCGGCAGCAGCTTCGCCCGCTGTTTTCAGAGCGACAAGGTCATTGGTGATTTTAATAAATAGTGCCGTAATATCCTTTTTGAGCTGGTCAAACGCTATGTCTTTATTGTACATGGCCATATCTGCTTGTATTCTCTTGCGTTTGACGGATGCTGTTAAATCCAAAATGTCCTCTAAGGGTACTGCCAAACTGACGCCAACATTCCAATAACTTTGCTCGCTGCCCTGATATTGCTGGAGTACCATGCTATAGCTGCTGGAGTTTTGTCCCCACATATCCGACTTGCCGTAGCTATAGCTGGCATGTCCTGTGACATACGAGAAGATATGTCGTTTTTGTTTTGCTACTTCTGCTCTTGCCAGTTCATGCGCTTTCTCCAAAGACAGAATGTTTGGATTCTGCTTTGCATTTTCCAAAAGCACTCCCAATGGCGGCAGATGGAAATTAGAAAAGTTAATCTTGCTGTTCTCGCTGGAGTCAAAGAAACCAGCACTGATACCACTATTGTTGTATTGCGCACTAACAGATAATGGTAAAAGGGTAAAAAGGTACAGCGGTAAATACTTCTTCACCCGATTAATGGTTTTGTTATAGTCAAAGAATCTCATATTTTTTTTTTATATATTTTATACGTTTTCTTTTTGTACAAATGCTGTCAGCGTACGGAAGATAATCTTCATGTCGAGCATGAAATTATACGTCTGTCCGTATCTGATATCCAACTGCTTACGCTCTTCGGCAGACATGTTTCCACCTTTGCCGCGCTCTTCGACTTGCCAAAGACCGGTAAGACCTGCAGGAGCCATAAAGCGGTCGATACTGGTGTCGACAGTCAGCTTCTCTGCCTCGTAGAGTGGGAGAGGACGGTTGCCGACAATAGACATGTCGCCTTTGATAATGTTAAAGAGCTGTGGAAGCTCGTCGATGCTGTATTTTCTGATGAACTGTCCCACCTTGGTGATGCGCGGGTCGTTCTCAATCTTCACGAAGGCATTCTCGTTCTCTGCTTTCTTCTGCTTGTTGAAGTCGCTCTCAGCCATGACAAAGTCATCGCCGACCAGCATAATCTCCTCGTCACCAATCATCATCATGGATTCCATGCCGGCATCAATCATATCCTGCTCAGCCTGATCACCCAAAGGAGCGGTAATGGTCTTGTTCTCCTGCTCTTCCGTGTTCTCGGCATATTGGTTGTGATCTTTGCTGAGCTCCTTGAGACGGTCTTCTGCGTCAATGTACATGCTACGGAACTTCAAAAAGTCAAAGATGGTGTAGTTGGTGCCCACTCGTTTTGACTTGAACAGAATCGGACCGGGACTCTCTATGCGGATGGCAAGAGCGGTAATGATGAAAATGGGAGAAAGAAGAATGATGGCGAGACCAGAGAAAACAATGTCGAACAAACGCTTCCATACCGGAATCTGGAATTTCAAGATGCGGTACTTGGGAGCCTGGTCGTCAAACAAGATGTTTTCCCTGTCAGAGATGAACTGGATTTTCTTGTTCAGCTCCGTGACGGTGGCACCTCTGACAATGGTGTCGTTAATACCGCATTTCATATAGATGTCACGCTCTTCCGTCGACATATTGTCGGTGATGAGGATGATATAAACGTTGCGGCATTTCTTCCTCAGATAGGTGATGGCGGTAATGTCCTCGTTCCGAACATTCCTTTCAAAGAACACGATGAAATGTTCGTTGGCGACATGCGGTGTACAAATCTGAGCAGCATCCTTGTAGGCAGTGGTCATGCGAACCAACTGCCCGGGGATGTATTTCAGACGTTCTTGAGTCTTAGGATTGTTGCCTAAGTAAACTACACCTATCATATATAATAATGTATAATACTATTATTAATTAGGGAGAATCTTTTTGACTCTGATTTTCAACTCCATGGGGTTGAAGGGTTTGACGATATAGTCGACGGCACCAATTTCCAACAATCGGATACGCTCACTCGTGGAATCCTCGCTGGAGAGCATAATAACAGGGATGTGGCGGAACAACTCGTTCTGCTTAATCCACTCCAGGAAGTCGTCACCACGCATGCCGGGCATACGGATGTCAGAAATAATCAGGTCGGGGGTGTTGCCCGCCTGAAGCCACTTCACACCCTGTAATCCGTCGGGCAACCACTGCACGTCGTAATCACTCATCAAATAAATCGAGAGCACCTTGGCGATGGTCTCTTTGTCATCAAGTATTAGTATCTTTTTTTTCATATATGAAATATATCTTATTCCGGGTTGTCAGTCTGCCTTAGCATCCTTTCGGATGCAAAGGTAAAAAAATATTTTTAATTGTAGTCAAATAATAATAAAAAAATGATGAAAAAGTGCAAAAAAGTTGGTTTTTAGAAAAAAAATAGGGAAA
>CADBSN010000254.1 GCA_902797255.1 uncultured Bacteroidales bacterium
TCATAACCAACTCCTTTAGCCTTCAAAGAGCAAGTTGCCTTTGTAATCTGGCTTATCTTTGTATATACTTTCTGAAATGCTTTTGCCATAGTGATTATGCTGCTTTATGTGGTTCAATCATTGCTTTAATCTCAGATACATACTCATTATACTGCTCTGACTTATACTCTGAGTAATTCATCTGCTTACACAGGTTGATCATCTTCTTGAAGTAATCTACTACCTCAAGGAAGTTATCAAACTTAAAGTCTATCTCACAAATCTCTGTCACAAGATTAAGAATCTCTTCCTGACGCTCCAGCGATGTAACGGCATCAATCTCATCAAACGCATCCTGCTGAAGGATGACATAGTCGATGACCTCAGACTTCCAAAAAGTTTCATGGTAATCGACAGGCACACCGTCATCACCCAAGATGTTGATCTGCTCAGCAATTTCCTTTCCTCGTTGCATACGGGTCTTCAAGGCCAGAACTTTTGGAATCCACTCATCGTTGATCTTCTTAGAAATATACTCTGCGAACTCAGGATATTCCAGATACTTTGAGTATGAGTCGATTGGGTTCACTGCGGGGTAACGTTTCTTATCAGCACGATCCTGCTCAAGGGCATAGAAACAACGTGCCACCTTCTTGGTGTTTTCTGTCACTGGTTCCTTCAGGTTACCACCCGCAGGTGACACCGTACCGATGAAGGTGATACTGCCCACCTCACCGTTATTCAAATATACATATCCTGCACGACCATAGAAGTTACTGATCAAAGCACCGAGGTCCATTGGGAACGCGTCAGGTCCAGGCAGTTCCTCCATACGGTTCGACATCTCACGAAGAGCCTGAGCCCAACGTGAAGTAGAATCGGCCATCAGCAACACTCTCAATCCCATCGAGCGGTAATACTCAGCCATTGTCATAGCAGTGTACACAGATGCCTCACGAGCTGCTACAGGCATGTTAGAGGTATTAGCAATAATGATGGTACGCTCCATCAGTTTACGTCCTGTATGAGGGTCGATAAGTTCTGGGAACTCTGTAAAGATTTCCACAACCTCATTCGCACGTTCACCACACGCAGCAATGATTACGATATCGGCCTCTGCCTGCTTTGAAATTGCATGCTGAAGCACAGTCTTACCTGTACCAAACGGACCTGGAATAAATCCCGTACCACCTTCTACGATTGGATTGAAGGTATCAATGGTACGAACTCCAGTCTCCAACAATTTGAATGGACGAGGCTTCTGCTTATAGTTGGTCATCGCAAACTTAACAGGCCAGTGCTGAATCATATCAACCTTGACTTCCTCACCGTTTTCCTTAACCAACACAGCAATCGTATCCGTAATCTTATACTGACCTGCTGCAACAATCAGCTTCACGGTTGCCTTTCCTTCCATCTGGAATGGAACCATAATCTTCAGAGGCTGGCTGTTTTCTTCAACCTTACCTAACCAGTCAGAGGCCTGTACCTCATCACCTACCTTCGCCAATGGTTCGAAATCCCAGATACGGTCTTCATCAAGCGGATTGGTATACTGACCACGTTTCAGGAAAACGCCCTCCATCTTATCGAGGTCGTTCTGCAAACCGTCAAAGTTCTTTGATAACATACCTGGAGCCAGTTTCACCTCCAGCATGTGACCAGTAAAATCAGCAGGTGATCCGACTTTAAGTCCACGTGTCGACTCGAACACCTGAACATACACATCCGAACCAACTACCTTGATTACCTCGGCCATCAAGCGGTCACCACCTGTCTCGATGAAACAGATCTCACCTTGAGAAACAGGGCCGTCGACTCCGAGAGTCACCATGTTGGCAATAACGCCTTTTACAGTTCCTTTTGTCATATTTATATCGTTCTTTATTGTCTTTATCTATATTACTTTCTTAAGAACTCATCTGGGACCTTCGCTTCACCTCGCAGGTTCTCAATAATTTGCCGGAACGTCTCCTTACCTTCTTCTACATCCAGATGCTCCCAACGCTCCAGCATCTCCAGCTTACAAAAATAAGCAAATACTGCATCGATTGAGAAGATATCGAAGAATGTACGTTCATCAAGCCATGTCCACTTAAACGCATCCATCTTCTTCTCCTTCAGCACAGGGTCGGTCTCATCCACTACTTTCATCAAATCCGTCACGTAGTCATATTCAGTAGAAAGGCTGAAATCCTTTGTATTGTTTGTACGGATGATTTCTGTCACCTCATTATCACCTTGAATATAATCACTGACATTCCAACCATTCTTACGTGCAATCATAGCCGTCAGAATATTGGTCACATTGAAGTTAAATTCATACCATTCGGCTATCATTTTGTTAGAACAATCCATCGCATACTTGTAGTACTCCAACATCATTGCATCTTCAGCGAAGAAGCCCTCCTTATCTTTATTATAGGCATACTCGCGGGCATAGATTGACATAAATGTCGGATAGCGGTGAACGTTGAAGTTCATCTCCTTAGCCGAAGTAATCAAGTCCTGATATTGTTCAAGCGTGTAATTACCATTAGGCAGCAATTGTGCATCAGGATTTTTCAACAGTCTGACTATGTTCTGACAATCGTATTTCAGGAAGAAATAGAACAACAACTTCTTATCCGAATCGGAGAGAACGTTCTCGCATTCCTCTTTCAATTCAGCTACCGTTGGTGCCTTCTTCGTGTCATTCAAAGAAATATCAGGCAAGCCGGCCATTAAACAATAGTAGTTTCCCATCCTTAATTATGCATTATGCATTAAAAAGCATTTCTACCAATTGTGGGCGCAAGAATGACTTGAAGTAATCCTCAAATTCCTCCTCACCAAAGTTCACCTTGTATGAACCATCTGCTGGTTCAATCGTAAACAGCGCTTTCTGGCCGTGAACACCTTCAATCTTAACTGACTTGTCGAGCAACGATTTTGCCTGTTTTGCAAACACAGCTTTTAAACCCGCAGCATCTTCAGTAGAGATTACGATTTCCTCCTGTGCACCCCATTTCTCTGCCAACTTCAACAAGAATTGATTCATGAAGTCCTTATCTGCCACCGATTTCTTCACAATCTCACTCACTGTATTATCTGTAAGCACATTGGCAACTTCGGTCTTCAATGCACTCAGCGCTTGAGCTGAATACATCTTCAACTCTGACTTGGTATTCTCATTGAGCGTTTCCGATTCCTTTTTTGCTGCAGCAATAATTTCATCAGCTTTCTTCTTAGCATCAGCAATAATAGTAGCCGATTCATCCTTGGCTGACGCAATTATCTTCTCTGCTTCAATCTTTCCTTTTTCTACACCCTCATTTAAGAGTTTGTCTGTTAATTCCTGAATCTTATTTTCCATATATGGTAACATTTTAATTTCGAGTACAAAGTTACTATTTTTTTTCTACATCCACAAAAAATTGAAGAATTAACAGGATTTTTCATTGCCTAATTTACCGAATTAGGCCTATTAGGCTTTTTAGCTTATCAATGACAACAAAAAAGCAGTCTCACAGGAAATCTCCTGAAAGACTGCTGTATGAAAAAGGCGGCGACCTACTCTCCCACATTGCGGTGCAGTACCA
>CADBSN010000255.1 GCA_902797255.1 uncultured Bacteroidales bacterium
AAGGAAAGTATTTACGGAAAATTCACGTTTAATTCACGGGAATTTACGTAGCTCCACGCAGTGGAAAATAAGAAAACTATATTTCGTCGAACTTACGTTATCTTACAACCTGCATTCAAAATCCCTTTGCGTCTTTGCATCTTTGCGTTTTTCCACCATTTCCTCAGTTAATCGATGTCAAAAAACAGACGGACAATCAAAAATATCACACGAACATCGCTAAATGCGCAAACTTTTTAGTACATTTGCAGAGTCATATACCTAAATCGTATAACTAAGATGTTCACCTAAAAAGTATTTACGACGAAAAAATCACATTTTCTGTGAACGAAATCTCTTTTCGTGTGTATTACTATATAGAGAATCTTCTTAAACCCAAAAACAAAAACAAATGCTAAAACAAACTTTTATAACATTGTGCCTCATACTCAGCGCCATAGGTTGCTGGGCACAAAAGGTGTGGAAAGAACCGTCACAATTTTTCCAGAACAACTACATCTGCTATCCCACGATAGAGGAAATCGAGTTCAAACAGGAGGAAACTATTTTGCACATACGTGTTGAATACATGTCGGGGCAAAAAATCTCTTTCCAAGAAAGCACCGTACTCATAGATCAGGATGGCAAGAAATATGCCATAAAGAGTGCTGAACCTACACGCAGCAATGAAGAACCTTGCGAATTAGGTTGGGAGACAACTATTCCCCAAAAGGGATATGGAGATTATGCCCTGCATTTCGAGCCACTACCCGAAACTACCGAGCGCATTCAGTTTATAGAGAACTACCATAATGACGGATTCAAAATATGGAACATCACCGAGTCTGACTATAAGCCAAAGGTAAAGGATAACCTCTTTGACTCAAACTGGCGCAATGCCCAGACTGGCGACTGGATTCTCGGTCTCTATGCCAACAATGCCGTGTATGACTGCAAGGTGTGGAGTTACGAGGTGAAGAACGACAAGAAAATCACCCTCACCGACGGACAACGACATCTCACCATAACAATAGGAAAGGAGAAGAACGGCACGCGCCTATTTGTTATCGACGGTAAGGAACTTACTCTGAGCAAGTTCAGCAACGGTCTGCCAGCTTATCCTACCACCGACAACACAGATTTCTCTACAGAGATGAAACAAGGCGAGGCAACAATAACAGGTATCATCAAGGATTTTCCACATGAGATAGGCGACCTTAAAAAATCTCTGAAATTCATTTCAATGAATGCAATAATCGATACACGCGGCAAGGATAATCTAAAGATCGACATACCTATTGACTCCACCGGCGTGTTCTCCGTAAAAGTGCCGGTCTATGGAACAAGCCAGATACTTATGTGGCCTTCTGTTAACAACTGCGTAATATGTTCCTCAACCATCGTTGTTGAGCCGGGAAAGACATACTTCATGGTTCAGGACTGGAGCAGAAACACATCACTATTCATGGGCGATGGTGCACGACTAATGAACGAGCTTTACGCCTTTAATGCCTTAGTACCTTTCACGTTCACCTCGCAGAACCATGTGCTTAATCCTGACATCATCGTCAGTTTCAAAGACAAGTGCATGAAGAAACTTGACCTCGCCAACGCAAAACTGGCTAACATGATTGCCAATAACCCAACCCTCAGCAAGCGTTACCGCGACTTCACCAACGAGTATAACCAGAAGGCGACAGCCGAATACATCATCATGTCACATATTGCCGCCCCCGAATACACTCTGCCGTCAGAGGTGGTAGAGGCAGTCAACAAAATTGCAGAAATCAATACATCCCTACCGCTATCGCTCACACAGAGTTTGTCAAACTACCTTTACACAAAAGAATTTTACGAAAAATCTCAGATGCGCCATAGATACGAAGCCACCCCCGACGTCTATCTGTCGTTCGAGAAGAAAGGTCTCATCAAACTCAGCGATGAGGATCGTACCTTGCTCGCCAAGTGGCAAGAAAGGAGCAAGGCTATGGACGAGGCTAACAAACTTACTGGCAAGGATCGTCATGATGCATTTACTAAAATCATCGAAGAGCACATTGGCTACGACCTTATCAACCAGTTCAAGGAACGACCAGACATAAAAGATGCTTACGACCAGTG
>CADBSN010000256.1 GCA_902797255.1 uncultured Bacteroidales bacterium
ACTTGCCGTTTCACCTTGTCACTATAGGTTTGTTTGAGGTTCGCCCGTTCTTTTTTCAATTCTTCGTTGACGAATAAATCGATGATCTGATGCTGCTTTTTGATGACCATGTCTGCCATTGCTCTTCCGTCAGGTGCCGTGAGATAAGCTACGGTCTGGGGATGTGCATAGATGTCATGAGTTACCTTGAACGATTCCTTGGTGTACTTGGGGTTGACATCAATATGGAGGATATTGGCAAATCCTTGGAAGGTGGTTCCGAAGGCGTTGGGATTGATACTGATAATCTTAAAGTTGCTCTCCTGTTGTGGTAAGCCTATGAGGCTGGAATTCAATACCTCCATCACAACGGTACCATCTGCTGACTTCAACCAGTCTTTGTCGGCAATCAACAGCAGTTCGTAGGGGGCACTGTCGGTCGTCACACGAGTACTCGCAGTTTGTTTCTTCTCCGAACTGCATGCCACCAATAGCAAAAGCAAGAGTAGTGGATACCTCTGCAATTCCTTCAAAAAATTCTTTATTATCATTATTCTTTTTACATTATACTCCCCTCCATAGAGGGAGGGGAAAGGGGGTGGGTCTTCTATTTTTATTTACTTAATTGATAAACTTCGCTTCCTGCCAACAGAAAACATCCTAGCCCGAAGTCGTCGAAGTCGGGTTCGCTTTCGTAAGTGACGGGCTGTGAGTCACTGGGTTGTTTACCTGTTCCTTGTACATATCCAAGAAAACCGTCTTTATGTAAACAGTTCTTTACCATGGCATTCCAAGCATTAGCCACGATAGGGAGGTAGACCTTACTGTCGAGGAGTTCGTGACGAATGCCCCATGCCATCCCATAAATGAACAGTGACGTTCCTGTCAGTTCTTTGCCTCCGTAGTTACTGTCGTCGTGCAGACTGACGTTCCAGAAATAATCTGTCCGCTGACATGCTTTGAGGGCTTCGCTCATCTTGACAAAATCATGCTGGTATTCCTTCAAATACTCATCGTAGTTGGGTATGTCCATGATGTCCTGCATGGCCCGCACAAGTGCGGCATACACCCATCCGTTGCCTCGACTCCAATAGCAGTTCTGTCCGTTAGGCTCTTTGTAAGGTGGAATGAAGTCTTTGTCGCGCCACCAGAGTCCTTCTTCTTTGTTGAACAAGCCTCCAGCCAATACATCACGTGTGTAATGGTACATCTTCCATCCATGCTGGGCGTAGCGATTGAACGCATCATCACCTTCCTTAGCTTTGACCAGCGAGAGCTTGGTGAGAACCGGCAGTCCCATCTGTATGGCATCAATCCAGGTCCAGTCGGTTACACTCTCATGTGTGCGTAACAGGTTATCCATACATTGCATCGTGGGCATGTAGGTGCCAACCTGTCCGTTCAGATACATGGACAAATAGGCTTGACAGCAACAATAGTCATCAGCATCACGGGTTTTGATACCGTTGCGGGGTACCCATTCGTGATAAGATGCCCAATCGAGAAGGTATTTTGTGTTTTGTTCGTATTTCGGAGCACCAATCGTTCGTTCGATATCTGTTAGGGCTACCAACCCTTCGAAATAGACGCCACGTGTCCAGAGGTTACTGGGACGTTTCTTCTTGACAAAAGTGGGGGCTCCTGCGTCAGGATGATGGGTGATGAAGTAATCGTTTGCCAACTCCATAGCAGCCAATACCTCATTCTTCTCCGGTAGTTTCACCTTTTTGGCATAGGTGCTGACACCCCAGAGTACGGCAATAGACAGTAATAGGATTCTCATGGTGATTAAATGAATTCTGCGATTTGACTTTCAAGGTATTCGTTCGTCACACGGAGCTTCAACTCACCTTTACGGGCAATCGAGATGGCTCCGTTCTCTTCGGACACTACGATAGCCAGCGCATCGCTCTGTTGGGAAATTCCCAATGCTGCACGGTGACGTAGACCCAGTTCTTTCGGGATATTCATGTCGTGGGAGACGGGCAAGATACATCCTGCTGCCTCAATGCGGTTGTGACTGATGATCATCGCTCCATCATGAAGCGGACTGTTTTTGAAGAAGATGTTCTGAATCAGCTGGGTACTGATGAGGGCATCGAGCTTCTCGCCTGACTTCACAATGTCTGTTAACGACATCGTCTTCTCGATGATGATGAGTGCCCCGACTTTACCCTTACTCATCTGTTCACATGCCCATACAATCTTCATGACAGATGGGTTTTCCTCTTCGTTCTTCTTTTTCTTGCGAACGAATATCTTGAAGAGGAAGTTGAATTTACGGTGTGAACCGATGGTGAGGAAGAAACGGCGGATTTCTTCTTGAAACAGGATGATGAGAGCCAGTACACCGACGCTCACCAACTTGTCGAAAATCGATCCAAGCAGTCGCATGTCGAACACCTGAGATACCAACATCCAGATGACGATAAAGATAAGTATGCCGTAGAAGATGTTGAGTCAGCAGGAGTCTTTAATTAACCTGTACACGTAATACAGAAGAAGGGCGACGCACACAATATCGATGATGTCTTTGATTCCGAAGTCTAACACAGTTTCTGTTTTTTAAAGATTATGATTGGCCACATTGGCCATATTGGTCTTATTTAAAATCGTAATACACTCCATTGCTTCTTTCACTTCGTGTACTCTGAGAATCCTGGCTCCTTTCTGAAGTGAGAGGGTATGGAGTACGGTTGTACCGTTGAGACATTCTGATGGAGAGAGGTTCAGCAATCTGTAAATCATGCTTTTATGCGATACTCCAACCAATACCGGTAGTTCCAAAATCTGGAGCGCATCGAGATGATGCAGTATCTCGTAATTCTCATCAAGGGTTTTGTTGAATCCGAATCCTGGGTCGAGTATGAAGTCCTTCGCACCTCGGTCTCGCAACTGCTGAACCTTGTGTGCAAAGAATAATAATGTTTGCTGACAGACGTCGATTGCAGGATTACGTTCTTCGTTGAAGGTGAGTATGTAAGGGACGCCATACTTTGCCACGATATTGAACATGTCATCACAGCCGCCAGAGATGTCGTTGATGATGTGCACTCCGAATTCGTTGATGCACCAAGCTGCGATATCAGGTCGGAACGTGTCAACGGAAAGGACACATTCGGGAAAAGTACGACGGATGATATCGAGGACTGGTGCCAGACGGTCGCGTTCAGTTGCTGCGCTGACCGGTTCGCTGCTCGGACGTGTAGAACAGGCTCCCACATCAATGATCGTGGCTCCCTCAGACAACATCTTACCGACATGAGCAATGATGGTCTCGTCCAGCGATGAAGTATCAGGAGATACGGAGGTGTAGAAGGAGTCGGGTGTGATGTTCAAGATACCCATCACACATGGGGATGACAGGTCTAATAACTGCCCTCCGACATTGATTGTATATGCTATACCACCATTCATTTTCTTCACTTTTGCTGCAAAGTTAAGGAAAAATGTAAAAATGAAAAAATTATATAATGTAAAAATGAAAAAAACAGTAAACAGTAAACGGTAAACCGACAAAAATACGTTTAAGCCGAATATAAATCAAGTATATTTGAATTTATTAAGGCGTAGTATTTTGCGTAAAGCGAAACTTTTATTATCTTTGCATCGATTTAATAAATTAAAACGTCATAAAGCTAGAATTATATGATACAAATTGACGAATTATATACATTGTTCCTCCAACATCCTCAGGTGACGACCGATAGTCGTGATTGTCCTGCCGGTTCTTTGTTCTTTGCGTTGAAAGGTGAGAGCTTCGATGGAAATGCGTATGCAAAACAAGCACTCGACAGCGGCTGTAGCTATGCTGTCGTGGATAATCCGGATGTTGTAGATCCGATTGATAAACGTTTCCTGTTAGTAGATGACGTGCTGACGACCCTGCAACAGTTGGCGAACTACCATCGTCGTCAATTGAACATACCGATTATCGGTGTGACGGGTACAAACGGAAAGACCACGACAAAAGAGTTGATTTCTACTGTGCTTTCGAAGAAGTATAATGTATTATATACGCAGGGAAACTTCAATAACCATATCGGTGTACCAAAGACATTGTTGCGACTCAATCGTCAACATGAAATAGCAGTCATAGAGATGGGGGCTAACCACCCTGGAGAAATCAAAACATTGGTTAATATTGTGGAACCGAATTATGGTATCATCACCAACGTGGGTAAGGCACATCTGTTGGGGTTCGGTTCGTTTGAAGGTGTCATCAAAACGAAAGGGGAACTGTATGACTTTTTGCGTGAGCATGACGGAACCGTCTTCATCAACGAGAATAACCCTCACTTGATGGGAATCGCAGATGGTTTGCAATTGGTGTCATACGGTAATAACGGAGAACTGATCGATTGTTCTCCATATCTTCATCTTCGTGTGAAAGGGATGGATGTGCAGACGAACTTGATTGGTGCATATAACCTTGATAATGCACTGGCAGCTGCCTGCATTGGACAATTCTTTGAGGTGGCAGACGAGGATATCTGTGCTGCGTTGAGTGAATATACACCGACAAATAACCGTTCACAATTGGTCAAGACGGGCAAGAATACCCTGATTGTAGATGCATATAATGCCAATCCAACCAGTATGAAGGCGGCGCTCGACAACTTCCACCGTATGAATATGCCTAATAAGATGATTATCATCGGTGATATGAGGGAATTGGGCGATGCCAGTCATGAGGAACATGTCAAGATACTGCAACTCGTCTATAAGTATTCTTTCCCATTAGTATGGCTTGTGGGAAAGGAGTTGAGAGGTGCTACGACGGATATTCCTGACTATTCTTCGTCGTTCATTTTCTTTGCGGATGTCGAGGAAGTGAAGATGGCGTTGGAGAAGATAGGCATCAAAGACCGTACCATCCTCATCAAAGGTTCCAATTCTTTGAAACTCTACACGTTGACAGATGTGTTGTAGTTAATTGACAATTGATAATTGACAATTGAACTCTTGACCCTCGACTCTTGACTCTTGACCATTGATAAGAGTGAAAAACTATCGTTGTTGCGAACCGTTAACCCTTAACGGTTTGCCTGCATCAACGTTTTTTATTGATACAGAGTTCTTCACAGATGCTGTGTAGAACCTAGTGAATTCTGGGTTTGGGTTTAGATTTTCTTGACAGGGAAAGTGAAGTAAGTATCAGGGAATGGCTCGTCGCGAAGGGTGAAGTGCCACCACTCGCTGTCGATGGCCTTAAATCCATGGCGGA
Source organism: uncultured Bacteroidales bacterium (assembly GCA_902797255.1). Taxonomy (GTDB): domain Bacteria; phylum Bacteroidota; class Bacteroidia; order Bacteroidales; family Bacteroidaceae; genus Colivivens. Next base: position 5,207 of record CADBSN010000256.1, read on the forward strand.
GCATAGCTTGACGCAGAATCATGCGGTTAGCAAACTGTTCTGGTGTGATGCTACGTCCCACAGGACTCTTGCTGTTATCGCCTGTGTATTCGCCAGTTTCAGGGTTGCCGCAGAAGTCGGGATGACTCTCTGGACCAAACCAGTCGAAGGTGCCCCCCATATCTAATTCTTTCTCTGTGTTCATATCGAAGAGAGTCAGGTCGACCGTCGACCCACGAGTATGGCCGCTCTTCTCATAAATATATTCTTGTTCGAAAAGCACGCTTTTATCCAGGTCAGGATAAAAGTATTTTTTCATCAGCGTATCAGGGATATCTTCAGCCCAACGTACAAAATGGTCTACACCTTTTTGTGGACGGTAGGCATCATAAATCTTTAAACGGTAACCTAACTGGATGATGTCGTCGCTTACTGCACGGAGGCTGTCGGCTGCTACACGGGTCAGCAACGCCGTGGGTTCTTCATACCCATCAATGCGGGTACCCACGAAGTTGTAAGTGCCGTAATAACGGATTTCCAGGATGGCGTCGGGAACGGCATCTGTCAGAGTAACAAACTGACTGAAGTCTTCAGTTGGATTGGATTTGAACGTGGTTTCTTTGTTCTCTTTACATGAGATGAAGACCACCATACAGCCAAATACAAGTAGGAGGGTGGTAGACCAAAGGGTAATTACTCGTTTCATTGTGTATTGTTAAAGGATGATTAGTTCTTTTGTTTTCTTCGTTGCAAAGATAGTAAATTTAATTGATAATAGACAATTGACAATAGATAAAAGTGAAAAATTAAAAGTGAAAAGTGAAAAATCAGCAGTAGAAATCATAAAATTATCAATTATCAATTGTCAATTGTCAATTAATTTGTACCTTTGCACTCGCAATAGTAAATAGGAAACTTTTGGAGCAGCGAGTGCAGAATTGAACTTGTTCAAATTTGCCGAGTCGTGACAAAAGAAAACGAAGTTAAATAGTAAAATGGTAAATGAATAGGCGCTTGTGGTGAAATTGGTAGACACGCCAGACTTAGGATCTGGTGCTTCGCGGCGTGTAGGTTCGAGTCCTATCAGGCGCACTAAAGAAACGGGTAATGCCCGTTTTTTTTATGCCTTTGCTTCGACCTTGCTTCGACCTTGCTACGACCTACGAACGACCTTGCTATGTGATTCGCTTTTGGGGGCAAAAATAAAAACAAGACGCCTCGATTGAGACGCCTTGAAAATTCAGCTATCAACCTTTGGTTGAAAGATGTTGTTTAGATGTTATTTCGTTATAACGACTTCAACATCGTCAATACAAATGTAAGCAGGTGTAGTGAGACCCCAGTCGTTCTCCTTTGTTCCTTCGAAGTTGAATGAGAGGCTCTTGATGTTCTTGAAAGCATCAACATTGCTCAAGTCGCAGTACTTCCATTCCTGTACATAGTCACCATCCTTAGCCAAATCAATTTCATAACGTGCACCACTCAGTGATCCGTCAGCTGGTGTAGGATAGAGGATACACTTGAACCAGTCGTTTGCCGTAAAATTACCTGGAGATAGGCCGTCACCATTCAGAATAGCATCCACAACCCATGCAGTGTTTGTGTACCAGAAGCCTTTCAGTGTGACAGGTGTATCGAAGTCAAGGCTCTCGCCATAGGGCTGAACAATACAGAAGTTGTTGCCACCATGAGCATTCCCAACGGTGCTGTTATATTGGTCGGGAGTGATAGTGGCATAAGTGGTCTGTGTGCGGCTAGAGATGGCGAATCCAGACCAACTGCCCCATGAAGGAGTGTAGTTGACAGGGAATGCAACACCTGCTTCTTCGTATTGGCAAGCATATCCAGTAGAACCCCAGTTGTCAAATGGTGTGCCCTCTGTGTTGCCAATCCAGTAACCATCTTCATTGAGTGTGGCATTTTCGAAACCAATGACAATGTTTTGGCTGACAGGTTCATAAACAGGAAGGTCCTCATTACTACATGAGACGAATGCTGCTCCACATGTGATGGCAGCGAGCATGAAATACTTGTTTGTCTTCATAATGCTTTAGTTTTTAATTGTGAATAAAATAATTATTATTTGATAAGAATTTTCTTTCCGTTCTGTATGTATAGTCCTTTACTTAATGATATATTCTCCTTTGTGCTATTTACATTCATTTTACGTCCTTGAAGGTCGTAGATAGTACTGCTGGGTATATCGTGGCTAATGGTCTTGATGGCAGAAATGGCATCTTTAATAGCATCCAACGAGGCTTGGAGATGAATGTCTTCTGCTCCTTGAACTTCTGTAGAGGTTTCGCCCCACCACTCGGGCTGCGGGCATTTCTGATTCAGGCCTGTATAGACCCTGACGAAGTCGATGAAGTCGAGGTTGACTGGCTGCCGTTGTTCGTCTACCGCCCATCCGATATCGATGCCGCATCCTTCGTAGTTGTACGACGTTGCGTCAGCTTTGTCCGTGAAATTGGGCAGATTGTCAGCATAACCATAACGGAAGCCTATCAGTACAAAATAGTATGGGCTCCATCCTGAATTGACCTTGTTTGAGAGATTCCACATGTTGTCGGGCAGACGAGTGCCTTGAAACGTGAGTTCGTCGGGCAACCATGCAGGGTAATACTCTTGTGTGTGATAGTGGTTGCGGTCAATCGTGCCGCTGCCTCCTTTGTTATCTGTCCAAGGTATGTCGCCCATAGGATTACGATGATAGGTCACTTCATAGTCATAGACCACCTTTCCCACACTGTCCACATCGCAGCTTCCACTGATTTCGTACCACTTGTCATCGGGCAGTCCGTTTCCGTTCTCGTCTTTCGACACCATCACGATGCCTGCCTCGTTCATCCCACCGAACACCAGATTTTGCGACTCCTGATAGGCATTGCCCCATACGGCAAAATCGCGTTGTCCTGGGATATTAGCGATGGAGTGGTCGAAGTGGAATGTGATATAACCTCCCCATCCTCCAAGTGCTACCAAATGGCGCTCGTTATTGGCTAACTGGTCCGTGCATTTCTGGATCATGTCTTGCTCCGTATCTCCTTCTTCGTATTCCGGCACATCATTGACAAACTGTCCTGGGGCTGGACGGTACTCGTCTACCGCCAGAATATACTTGCTTGGTGTTGCCGTGTCGGTCATTCGCTGAGCCTGCATCAGCAACGGTATCATCAGCATTAGCCCTATGAGCCTTATTCTCCTTAATTGTCTCATTTTTTCATTTTTACATTTTATAATTATTCCATTTTTACATTTCCCATAGGAACACCGCATGTGCAGGAATATCACCTGTCCGCACCTTGTAATCAAATGTGCCATCGGCCTTGAAGTGTAGCAACTCTCCGCTTGACACATAGTTCTTTGCATCCATCACGTAGAAATCGCGATGTTTCGGATGCACGATGATGCCGTATGGCATGCGTATCTTCTCCAATTCCTGTGCAGTCGAGAGCGTGTTGTTCACTATCTGGTGTGTACGCACGTTGATAATACCATAATTCCGCGTGTTTTCCTGTTTCACTTGATTCCAGCCTACTCCATAGTAATAGAGAGAGTCGCCCACGAGACAAAAGTCGGAGACTTGAATATCCATCTGATGTGTCACGATGGGTTGACCACTCTCTGTGATACGCAGGCAGTAGAGGTTTGGTGATATCTCCTCATAGTTGCCTCTTGACGATACCCACAACTGTCCGTAACGGTCCAATTTCAGATGATGCAGGTTCAGTGCTACCTCTATCTGCGCTTCTTCTTGCATCGTTCGCAGATCCACTTGACTGATGCTGCTGTCATAGTTGGGATAGTTATACCCCCCACTATTGGCTATGTACAGCTTTCCGCCTGTAGCTACCATCTCTTCGGGTTGATAACCCACCACACATGAATCTACCTTTTGAAGCGTCAGCGTATCTATTTTATACACCATCCCTCGAGGTGAGTTGCTGCCAGCACTCACGGGACCTACATACGAACTCACGTAGGCATAGCCTCCATCGAAGGTGACATATCGGCAATTGGGAACATTCACCTTACCAATCTTCACGGCATCTTTTGCACGGCATACTTCTACCTTATTAGAGCAGTTGATGACCATCCACAGTTGGGAGCCATATATCTGGATGTCGTTGCCTACGTCGCCCAACTCTTTCACTTCGCTAGGGTTGCGCTCGGCATAAATATTGCGGAGGTAGTGGACTGTCTCGCCACTCAGGTCGAGGTAGTCGAGGGTACATTTGTTTGACCCCATATTGCCTTCGTTGAGTACATACATACCTACCACTTCGCTCTTGGTATTTGTCGCACCAGTATCCTCTTCTTCCATATAGGCAATCGTCTCGTCAGTACGGCAGGCAGAGATCAACAGAATCGTTAGTATGACAGTTATCACCTTCTCTTTCATATCTTCACCTCCATTGTTATTCCGTAGTTGCGTTTTGGCATCGGGTAGTTCAGTATCACATCGTAGTCCTGCGAGAAGAGGTTATTTACTTCCAGCATGACTCTAAACTGTAAGTTCTTAACGTTAAACTGTCGTGACAGCGACACATCGCTGGTGTACCACGGTTGCATGTAGTTGTATTTAATGTTCTCTTGCTGGTTGTAGCGCTCACCTACATAGATAAAACTGTAATTCAGATCCCAGTTTTTGTACTGCACGTTTAAGATGACCGACCCTGAGTGCCAGGGGATATATGGAATCTGGTCACGATAGTACGAATCGCTAGGATCTGTCACATCACGTGCATCCTGATAAGTATATTGTACACGACTTGTAATGAAAAGATCTTTTGTGGGAACTGCCGTCAGTTCTGCCTCCACATCAATACCTTTGATATGTACTTTACCCAGATTCAGCATCGTCCAACGAAACTGTTGTCCCTTGGGATAGGCAACAATCTTGTCGTGAACACTATTGTAGTAGGTATCCGTCTGGATATGGAAGAAGCGTAAAAGTCCTTGCTTCCACTGGTGGTCAAAACTCACTCCTACATTGTATTGTAGTGCACTCTCTGGTTTCAGCAGCGCATTGCCCAGGTCGGTATAATACAGGTCGTTGAATGTTGGCATGCGGAAACTCTTTTTGGCATAGGCACGGAAAGAGAGGTCACAGGTCTCAAACGGCGTGTAGTTCACAAACACGGCAGGCGTATATTCTGTATTCGACTTAGGCGAAACGGCTTTACGGGTATGATCCTTTACCGCTGTCATCAGCACAGATCCCTGCATCTTCAGTCGAGGCAGATCCATCGCTGTCGCCAGCGAGAGATAGTTGCTGTAACGTTGTGGCTCTACAAACTGACGCATGTCGGAATCTAGCTTGTTCCATTTGAAGTCATAGCACAATGAGGCACTCCACCAACGCAGGAAATCGTAGACGTTGGAAGTCGAGAAGTACAACTCCTGTTGCTTGTAGGTGTTGTCGACCATCAGTTGCGTGGTATCACGGTTCACATAATGCGTGTGGTAATATGCATACTTCGCCACTGCCTGTGTAGTCAGTTTGTCACTCAACTGTTGTTGCCAACGTCCCTGGGTGAAGAAATTATGGTCGGCCTGACGCTCTCCACGTCGCCATACGTTGTTTACAATAGCGCCAGGAATACCTCGTTCAGAGTGGTAGGTGTAGACCTTGAACTTCCAGAATCCCTCGTCTAGCATACCATGCAAGTTGCCTTCAGCCCTTACCGCCCAGATATCACCGTTTTGACGGATGGCGGTTGTATCGTAAGCGGTTGTACCATCCTGATGTTTACGGCGATAGCGAAACTTATATTTACCTGAGGCAGTCAGCACCTCTGCTGATAAAGATGAGCTTACTTTTGTACTCAGTTTCTGTTCCCATAGGGTAGACAGGCGTAGCATGTCACTTGAACCGTATTTTGCTTTGAACAGTATGTTGTTGGTCTTGCCTTCTTCAAATCGAGGAGCGCGGGTACGGATATAGACAGCTCCCGCATGTCCGAAATCACTTGCAGGTTGTAGCAGCGCACTTTTCTGACCATTGAACAACGTAATCTCCTCCACATTGTCTAACGAGAATTGTCCCAGGTCTATCTGTCCGTTCTGTGCATTCCCCAGTTCGATGCCGTCGTACGAGATACCTAGATGGTGAGTGCCCATCGAACGGATATTCACCGTCTTAATACCGCCTACACCACCATAATCTTTCAATTGGATACCCGAGAAATAACGAAGTGCATCAGCCACACTATGAGCGCTCAACTTCTCCAACTGCTCACCACTTAGTGTCTGAGAGGGAATCACCTCCTTGTGATTATAACGCGAAGAAACATAGACCACATCCAATTGTAGGATGCTGTCCAGGCGATTGTGCTGGGGCTGTTGAGCCCATAAATACATACTCGCCATCATAAACATGGCCATTATTACTACGCGTTTCATCAAAATGTGTAATTGCACCATTGACCTAACCCTAGAGGTTTGCAGATGCAGTGACTGCGTCAGGATGTCTTCTGACTTGTAACCCGGTAGCAAACGTCTTCCCAATAGAATCAGTGACATGATGCTTGCACCGTAAAAAGGCTACTTACAGCTGCTGGACAGTTGAGGAATCACACCCCATTCCATGATCTAACGCACTGCAAAGGTACGAAAAAACAAAATACGAAGTACTAACAATCGTAATTTTTTGAACAAGTGTGCCTTAAAAAGTGTAAAAACATAAACAGAATCGTTAAATGAAAGGTGGAGAGGACAATTTCTTGTCTTTTGATGGCGGCTATGTCAAGAATTATTCGTAACTTTGCATCCAATATTAAAATTCCAAATATTATGTCTTCATTTATTACAGATAAGGTAGTTATGGAAGGTCTGACCTTCGACGATGTGTTGCTGATTCCTGCATATTCTGAGGTCCTTCCGAAAACAGTAGGGTTGTCAACCCATTTTACGCGTAACATTACGCTGAATATCCCGTTTGTAACAGCTGCTATGGATACTGTGACCGAGGCTCCGATGGCTATTGCCATTGCTCGTGAGGGCGGTATTGGCGTGATACACAAGAATATGTCGATTGAGGAACAGGCACGTCAAGTGAGTATTGTGAAACGTGCAGAAAACGGAATGATATACGATCCTGTGACAATCAAGCGTGGTAAGACTGTGGGTGATGCCTTGGCGATGATGGCAGAATATCATATCGGTGGTATCCCAGTGGTGGATGATGAAGGAAGACTAGTGGGTATTGTGACAAACCGTGACTTGAGATTCCAACGTAACAACAAGACATTAATTGATGATGTAATGACGAGCGAGAACCTCATCGTTACCCATCAACAGACGGACTTGGATCGTGCTTCCCAGATTCTGCTTAAGCATAAGATAGAGAAGTTGCCTGTAGTAGATGATGATAACCACCTCATTGGATTGATTACCTATAAAGACATCACAAAGGCAAAGGACAAGCCGATGGCTTGCAAAGACGAGAAAGGTCGTTTGAGAGTTGCTGCAGGTGTAGGTGTCACAGCTGATACGTTAGACCGTATCACAGCGCTGGTTAATGCAGGTGTCGATGCTATCGTGATTGATACTGCTCATGGTCATAGCCGCTCTGTTATTGAAAAGGTGAAAGAAGCAAAGCAACACTTCCCTGATGTTGACATCGTGGTAGGTAACATCGCGACGGGCGAAGCTGCCAAAATGTTGGTTGAAGCAGGAGCTGATGCCGTGAAGGTAGGTATAGGCCCAGGTTCTATCTGTACCACTCGTGTAGTAGCTGGTGTCGGTGTTCCTCAGCTTAGTGCTGTGTATGATGTTGCCAAGGCGCTTGAGGGAACAGGTGTTCCACTTATTGCCGACGGTGGTCTGCGCTATTCGGGCGATGTCGTTAAGGCATTAGCAGCAGGTGGCTATAGTGTCATGATTGGTTCACTTGTGGCAGGAACGGAAGAGGCTCCAGGCGAGACCATCCTTTTCAATGGCCGTAAATATAAGTCATACCGAGGTATGGGTTCGCTCGAAGCAATGGAGAACGGTTCTAAGGACCGCTATTTCCAAGCAGGTGAGAAGGATACAAAGAAATTGGTTCCGGAGGGTATCGCAGGACGTGTGCCTTATAAGGGAACAGTACAGGAAGTGGTGTATCAACTTGTAGGTGGATTGCGCTCGGGTATGGGTTATTGTGGCGCAAAAGACATCGAAGCACTGCATCATGCCAAATTCACTCGTATCACAGCAGCAGGTGTGATGGAGAGTCATCCACACGAGGTGATTATCACCAGTGAGGCTCCAAACTATAGTACGAATCATGGATAATTGGTTGGCCATAAATAAAGATTTAATACAAATAATATGAAACGACTTGCATTTTTGCATTTTTATATATTTGCTTTGTGCTTTGCACTCCATGCGCAGTCAGATCCTGTGTTGATGACCGTTAATGGCAAAGACATCACACGTTCGGAATTCGAGTATAGCTATAATAAGAACAACTCTGACGGAGTGATTGACAAAAAGAGTATAGAGGACTACGTGCCATTGTTTATTGATTTCAAGTTGAAGGTGGCTGCGGCAGAAGATGCGCGCTATGACACCATTACCAGTATTCAAAAAGAGTTGAGAGGCTATAAAGAACAGATGCTTCTTCCTACCATTATCGATAAAGATTTCATTGAACGTCAGGCACGTGAAACTTACGATAATACCGCAGCACGTTTTGAAGGCGAAGATCTGTTGACAGCCAGTCATATCCTTGTCAGAATGAGCCCTAATGCAACAGCAGAACAACAGGCAAAAGCGAAAGTACGTATAGATTCAATTTATGCAGCCCTTCAAGGTGGAGCTGACTTTGCCGAACTGGCTCGTAAATGTTCTGAAGACCCTGGATCTGGCTCAAAAGGTGGGGCACTTGGACAATTTGGTAAGGGTATGATGATTCCTGACTTCGAGAAAGCTGCTTATGCGATGAAGGTGGGTGAGGTTTGTGCACCTTTCAAATCTACTGTAGGATGGCATATTATTAAATTGACAGACCGGCATCCATTTGAATCTTATGAATTCCACCATGACAAAATCATCCAGTTCTTGGAACAGCGAGGAATCAATGAGGCTTCTGCAAATTATTATGTTGATTCTATTGCCAAAGCCCGTAGCATTGACCGTGACGTTGTCATTAACGAGTTGTTTGAAGACTTGAAGGGCAAGGACAGTGAAACTCGTTACTTTGCTCAGGAATGCTATGATGGAACGATGATGTTTGAGATATGTAAGACACAAATCTGGGATATGGCAGATAACGATGAGGACGGAATTGCTAAGTTCTATGCAAAAAATAAGAAGAAATACCAGTGGGACGAACCTCGTTTCAAAGGTATTGTAATCAATGCGAAGGACCAGGCGATTGTGGACAATGCATCAAAACTGCTGAAGAAAGAGAAGGATGATAATAAGTGGGGCCAAATGATGGTGGATGCATATAATACAGATACTGTGAAAAACGTACGCATAGAACATGGTATTTATAGGATCGGTGACAGTCCGAATGTGGATAAATTGGCATTCCATCAGCAAACCGAACTGAAAACATTCAAGGATTACCCATTTGTAGGTGTCTACGGACGTGTGATCAAGAAACCGGAGAGCTATATGGATGTACGTGGCTTAGTTCTTTCAGACTATAAGGCCGCCAAGGAAAAAGAGTGGGTAAATGAACTGAGAAAGAAATATATTTTCCATGTGAATGAAGATGTATTGAAGACTGTGAATAATCATTGAAAGGATGAGCAAGTTAAATAGTGTCATGAATAGATTCATAGTATTTTTATTCTCCATGATAGCAGGAACGACAATGTCGTTCGGGCAGTCGGCTTCCAATGTTATCGACGAAGTAATATGGGTGGTTGGCGATGATGCCATTCTGAAATCGGAGGTAGAAGAGGCACGCGTTGAGGCTCAGATGCAAGGCGAACGCTTTAACGGCGATCCCTATTGTGTCATCTCAGAGCAACTTGCCGTGCAGAAACTCTTTCTCCATCAGGCCTCTATCGATTCTATAACCGTTTCCGATGCCGATGTGTTCAATTCTGTAGATAATAAAATAGAACGTTATGTTCAGGCATACGGTTCAAGAGAGAAACTGGAGGAATATCTCGAACGTCCTCTCAGTCAGTTCAGAAATCAGTTGTTTGAAATGGAGAAGAACGGTGAGTTGATGCGTCAAGTTCAGATGAACATCATCAAAAACACAAAAGTCACTCCTGTTCAGGTTCGTAATTATTTTAAAAATGTACCAGAAGATAGTTTGCCATTTGTGCCTACAACCGTTGAGGTGCAGATATTTACTCGAGCTCCAAAAATCTCACAGGAAGAGATCGACCGTATCAAAGCTGATTTGCGTAGTTATACAGAACGAATCAATTCGGGAAGAGATAAATTCTCTACTTTGGCTGTGATGTATTCCGAGGACGGGTCAGCCTCCAAGGGAGGTGAACTTGGCTTTATGAGCCGTGGCGAACTGGTCCCTGAGTTTGCAAATGTTGCGTTTTCGCTTACAGATCCGAATACGGTGAGTAAGATTGTGGAGTCGGAATATGGTTTCCACATTATCCAACTGATTGAAAAACGCGGAGAAAAAGTCAATGTGCGTCATATTTTACGCAAACCCAGAGCAACCGACCAAGAAGTGATGGACTGTGTACAATTCCTTGATTCTGTCTGTGATGATATACGACGTGGTAAGTTTACATTTGAAGAATGTTTGCCTTATCTCTCTGATGACAAGGATACTCGCAACAATTATGGCAATATGGTTTATACCGACCCTCAAACCTTTCAGACTACTTCAAGGTTTGAGATGGTAAACTTGCCTTCCGAAGTCGCTCGTGTGGTAACAGGCATGCAGATAGGGGAGATTTCTAAACCTTTCGCAATGATTAATAGCCAGGGTAAGGAGGTTGTGGCTGTAGTGAAACTGAAAAATAGAATCAACGGACACCGAGCTTCGATGAAGGAAGATTATCAGATATTACAGGAAACGATGTTGGAAAAACTGAATGAGCAAAAGATAAACGATTGGATACGCGAAAAACAGAAAACCACTTATGTCAGAATTAATAGTGACTGGCGAAACTGTGAATTCCAGTATCCTGGATGGATAAAAGAATAAAGTTAAAGTGCCGATGAACATAAGGGCAAGGAACATCATAGACGTATTTATAATGGGTAGGATGCTGGCGATAGGCATCCTATGCTTTAGTTTGGGATGTTCACTACATGCTCAAGACAAAAAAACAAAGCAAACCGATTCTCGTATCCATCTTATCCATTCTGATGTGCTTTACAAGACTCCTCGCGACCCAAGGGCAGAAATCCTTGTGGGTAATGTAAAACTGAGTCATGAGGGTGTGTATCTTGATTGCGACAGCGCACGATTTTATAGGGAAGATAACTCATTTGATGCTTATGGGCATGTTAAGATGGTTCAAGGAGATACTCTTTCTTTAGTGGGTGATTCTTTGTTTTATGACGGTTTTGCTTTACAAGCACATGCAAGAGGTGATGTCGTACTTATCCACCGTAAATCAAAACTCACCACTCATAAACTGGACTATGACCGAGTGTATGGTTTGGGTATGTATATAGATGGTGGTACTCTCTATGATGCTGACAACGTGTTGACATCAAATTGGGGGCAGTACTCTCCGTCAACACATGAAGCCTTCTTTACAGATAATGTAGAACTGAATAATCCTAAGTTCAAACTTGTTTCCGACACCTTATATTATTATACTAATACAGAGCGAGCAAGAATCGTGTCACCAACGAATATCACTACATCGGATGGAACCTTCGTCTATGGGGAAGTGGGTGACTACGATACCAAGCAGGCGAAAGCCAATCTGCTCAACCGTTCATATCTCATCAAAGACATGCGGAAGATTGTAGGTGATAGTTTGCATTACGAGAAAGAAACAGGTATTAGTGAGGCGTTTGGTAATGTTATCCTTACCGATGATGAGAACCTGTGTGCTTTAAAAGGAGGGTATTGCTGGTATGATGAGAATACCGGTAATGCGATGGCAACAGACATGGCCGTCGCGATGGAATACTCTACTCCAGACACCATGTATGTGCATGGTGATACGCTGAGAATGTATACTTATAATCTCGACACAGATTCCGTTTATCGTAATCTATATGCATACAAGCATGTGAGAATGTTTAGAAACGACGTTCAAGGTGTCTGTGATTCCCTGGTTTCACTTCAGCTTGATTCTTGTACATATATGTATGGTCAACCAATCCTGTGGAACGAAAATCAGCAGGTGTTTGGCGAGGAAATTCGTGTATATGGTAATGATAGTACAATAGATTGGGTACATATCATTAATCAAGCGATGACTATTGAGCAAATAGATTCGGTATCATATAACCAGGTCTCTTCGAAGGAAATGATGTGCTATTTTAAGGACGGGGAGATAGAACATAACGAAGCTCATGGTAACGTGTATGTTGTTTACTTTGTTCAAGATGATAGTACCGTTGTGATGGTTAACTATTCAGAGACTTCAGAATTGCATCTGTACATGAAAGAAAAGAAAATAGATAAGATATGGATGCCTGCTGCAAAGGGGATGTTTTATCCTGCCTTCGATGTGCCTCATGACCGACGTTACTTGTCTGCTTTTGCATGGTTCGATTATATTCGTCCCAAGGACAAGGATGATATCTTTGTGTGGCGTGGAAAGGATGCAAAAAATATTCTTAAAGCGACTGAAAGTCGGAAGGCTCCGATTCAGCGCTTGGATTTATTGAAAAGTATTAAACAATAAAACTGAAAATGGGACTGTTTAGGGTAAATCGGCCAAGAGGCTTTCAACACAATTATATCTATTATGATCCTCGTAAGGAGAAACTTGCAAAGATTGAGGAGAATGCCAAGCGTGAATTAGGGATGCTTCCTGAAAAGGAGTTCAATCCCGAAGATATCCGTGGCAAGTTTGTCGGGGCTACCAAGCACCTAAAACGTCGGAAAGAAAGCGGAAAGAAGCCTATATCTTCTGGTATACTGATTGTAATTATCATCGCGCTTATTCTAGTTGCGAAGTATTTATATACTGGTCATTTGTTCTAATTATGGAGGATATCATTCAGTTACTTCCAGACTCAGTCGCCAATCAAATTGCTGCAGGAGAAGTGGTTCAGCGTCCTGCTTCTATTGTGAAGGAGTTGGTGGAAAACTCGCTTGATGCGGAAGCGAAGCATATTCAGGTGTTGGTTGTCGACGGTGGACGAACATGTGTACAGGTAATCGACGATGGAAAAGGAATGTCAGAAACTGATGCACGCATGGCTTTTGAACGGCATGCTACATCGAAAATTCATTGCGCTTCAGATTTGTTTGAATTGACGACGATGGGGTTTCGTGGCGAAGCGTTGGCATCAATTGCTGCAGTTGCTCAAGTGGAATTAAGGACAAGACGTGCTGAGGATGAGTTAGGTACGTTTTTGCGGATTGCAGGCTCGAAACTGGAATGTCAGGAGCCTACAGCTTGTCCCGTTGGAAGTAATTTCTCTGTCAACAATCTTTTTTTCAATGTGCCAGCACGTCGTAAGTTCTTGAAATCTAACCAGACAGAAATGACGAATGTGGTGGCTGACTTCGAGAGAATAGTGCTCACTCACCCAGAGTGTGAATTCTCGCTATTCAATAATGGAGTCGAAATGTTCCGACTCCCAGAGACTTCTGTGCGTCAACGTATCTTAGATGTGTTTGGAAAGAAACTTAACGCAGAACTATTGCCTATAGAAGTTGAAACTTCGCTGGTGACGATTTCTGGGTATGTGGGAAATCCAGAGTCATCAAAGAAAAGAGGTCAACATCAGTTCTTTTTTGTTAATGGCCGATACATGCGTCATCCATACTTCCATAGTGCTGTGATGCATGCTTATGAAAACCTCATACCAGTAGGGGATCATGTGTCGTATTTCATCTATATGTCGGTTGACCCTTCTTCGATAGATGTGAATGTGCATCCTACCAAAACTGAGATTAAGTTCGATAATGAGCAAGCTGTTTGGCAGGTGTTGGCTGCTACAGTGAAAGAGTCGTTGGGAAGATACGTAGGTGTTCCAACCATTGAATTTGATAATGAAGAAAAGCCATATATTCCTGTTATTGAGACAGGTAAATTAAAATATGATATCCCGCAGCCTAAACCTGCTTTGACTGATTATAATCCCTTTAAACCATCAATTGATGGCAATTCACAGACATTACGTAATGTAGAAAGATGGGAGAGTTTGTATACGAATATCGAAACAGAATCTCCAAACCAGAATAATCCTTCTTTATGGGATGAAACGCCAGTTTCTGCCTTACCAGACCTCAATGTCCCTATGTTCCAATATAAGGGCCGCTATATTGTCATGCCGACTACAGATGGAATCATGGTAGTAGATCAGCATAGAGCTCATGTCTGTGTGCTTTACGATCAATATATGGATAGTTTGTCTCAACAGCATAGAATATCGCAAGGAATGCTGTTTCCTGAAGTTATTCAGTTTGACCGTCAAGAACTTATTGTGCTAGAAGATATAATGCAGGATTTGGAATGTATCGGTTTTGAACTTACCAATCTTGGAGGAGGTTCATATTCTATCAATGGTATTCCTTCTGGTTTGGATGGTGTCAACCCAATGTCGCTTCTTCATGATTTAGTAGCTGCTGCTATGGAAACAGGGTGCAGTATTCAGGAGAGAGTACATAATGCTATCGCACTTACTATGGCTCGTGCAACGGCAATCGTGTACGGTCAAGTTTTGTCTGACGACGAGATGCGTGTTCTTCTTGAGCAACTATTCACCTTGTCAACGCCAAGATTAACCCCCAATGGACTTTCTGTTTATACTATAATTGCCAAAGCAGATATCGATAAGAACTTCAAGTAACATTTTTTTGCATTTGTAAAATTGCATCTTTCGGCTCAATGTGTGTCATATTTACGTGCTAAATACGCTTTTTTGTGTGCTTTTCGTTAAAAAACTACATTTTTTTACAGAAAGTGTTTGTTTGTAAAAAGAAAAATCGTAATTTTGCACATATTTTAAAGGTGTATAGTGCACTCTTTTTACATTAGTAAGAAACAATCAATTCATTAATCAAATAAAAAATAATTATGAAGAAACTTTTAATTGCACTGGCATTTGTCGGTTTAGGAACTGCAGCTAACGCTCAGTCAACTCAGATTGAAACTCCTTCTAAGTACACAGTTGCTACCAACTCATTCTGGTCAAACTGGTAT
>CADBSN010000257.1 GCA_902797255.1 uncultured Bacteroidales bacterium
CTACGAGCGTTTCCAGATTTCCAAGAAAGATTATAAAAAAGCCATCGGCGACCTATATCGCCGACGGCTTATAACTATTTCCGAAGATGGTATCCGTCTTGTCTGAAAAGATCTTTAATTAAGTCCTAATAGAGACTTAAGGTCATCTTCTTTGTATAAGATCCATATAGAGGTGGCCAAAAAAGCTAAGAATAGGTAAATAATACAAATTTGAGCACGTTTTGGCCCCGTCTTCTTAACAGGGACAGTGGCACTTTGTAGAGTAGTAAAGGCGGGCGTTTCTTCCTGAACTTTTGCCTCTGCTTGCTGGACTTGTGCAGCAACTTGCTGGTAAATTGTTTGCTGAAGTTGCATTTCATTTTGAAGTTCAGCCTTCCTTGTTTGCGTATGTTGGGATAGAACATCACGATTTGAATCCGAAAAGCGAGCATAGCGGTTACGAGCCTGTTCATAGCGGGCTTTAGCCTCACCGTAAATTTTCTGATTGTATTCTAAGTCTACTCGGGCTTTGCGAGTACGATAGTCTGTAATGAACTTCTGCAAGCGAGTCTTCACGGAATCAGCCATTGTAGCGCATATAAGTGGATTCTGATCGGTCACATTGATAGTTATAACCATGGTTTTCTTGTCCACATCGCAAACAACTTTTTTATTCAAAGCCGTTACAATCTCAGCTTGCTCATTAGTTAGTCTGAAAGGATTAAGTGTATTGCTTTCTTCCTCCTCTTTACCTGTAATCAGACTTTTTATCCAGCCAATCAATTTTCCTGGTGCTTTAAGAACTACTGACCACCAAGGTGATTTCTGTTCATTCTCCAGATAGTCATAGTAGGTCATGGTGCGATCTGATTCACCTGCATCCTTGTCACCTTCAATCGTTACAAGCACTGGAAAAAGTGATGTCTTGAAGTCGACAGAGTTCATTAAGTCGGGATAAAGAGTTGGAAAGAGGGCTTCAGTTGCATTACCCATGGCCCCTGAGATGTTAATACCGAAGCTACTGGCCAATGAGGCTAAGGATCCGGAACTTTTACTGCCAGAAAGCTCTGGGGAGAGTTTAACCTCGCACTGGTAATAATTGGGGATGCTTAATGCAATGAATGCCGCAATCACAAAAGTTATAGGAAGCACTTTATAATATAGTCTCTTGTGCTTCAGTAAGTCGTGGAATAATTTACCGTAATCGATTGACGACTCTTCTTCCTGCTCTTCGATATACTTGTTTTCCTCGTTCATAATACTCCTACTTTAGCAAATTTGCAACACTAACAAACATGGTAGCTAATGAAGCTGCACTGGTGCCAAGTCCCATCCACTGAGCCACTGACATGTTATCACGCGGTCCCTTCGTTGGAACGACTACCTCGCATCCGGGTTCAATCTTGCCCTTAGATGCTTTAGCAATAGTACCATTCTGATAGATAATATATACATTGGATTTGCGGGCACGACGACCATAGCCACCAGCTTGCTCAATATAATACTTGTAGTTTGGTTTTTCCTTATAGGCCACTGTGTTGGGCTTCAATACGTCTCCAGAGATGCGGACGGTACGATTGTAACGGGGAATAATCAGTTGGTCTCCGTCTTGAACCTCTACATCTTCTTCTCCACCAGGATTAGCTAAAGCCTCGTCAAGGTGAATGCCTACAGAGTAAGTGGTTTCAAGTGCCAACTGCTCCAGACTTAAGGAGTCCTTGCTATCTGCAGTCTGCTTTGCCATCCTGATAAGATCCTGCATACGGGCACGTTCTGCTTCTGACATTTGTCGGACTAGACGCGCACCACGTACATATGCACCAGGTAGTACACCACCAGCAGCCTTTACGACGTCGCTTACACGCTGATTTTTTTGATCCATTGTATAACGTCCTTGGAAAGCGATTTCTCCTTCAACACTGACACGGATCGGGTTCTGAAAAACAGGACTCTTACGTACTTGAATAATATCATAGGGTTCTAATGTGAAATCGTTATCACCGTCGAATTCAAAATTTGGTTTGAGGGGGAAACTAAAAGTTTTGGCTATTTCCATGGTCGCATTGGTTGCCTCAGGATCATGTAATTTGCGTGTGACATCTACCTTAATTGTAGAGGCGGCATCAGTCAAACCTCCAGCCTGAAGGATTAGATCTTCAATCTTCATGTTGTCTGCATATTCATATGTACCAGGGAAGATAACCTCGCCGTCGATGGTTAGCGTACGGAGGTTTTGGTGTTCTGCCAAGGTGGGTATGAAAAGGACATCTTCATTTTCGAGAGGAACGTCAGCAGTTGAGCCGTTGAGAATACCTTCGAGATCGATAGATATCACTTCTTGAGTACGATTGGGTTTCATACGTCGCATCACCGCACGTGAGGTCATCGCTTCTTCTGTAACACCGTCAGCATTCTCAATCAGTGAGCGTACGCTATTGACTTTCTCGCCTAATTGATACATTCCCGGACGGAATATAGCACCTTTGATTTCTACCATATTCTCAAAACGGTCGATAATAGAGTCGACGATAACAGAATCACAGTCTTCAACTTTGAAATCCGCTAGTTCAAATTCTTCAACATTATGTACGCTTTTCATCAGACCACTTTTCCTGAGTACACGCAAAGATTTCTTGTAAGCGTCACCTGCAAAACCACCACTGAATTTTAATAAAGTAGAAAGACTTTCCGATTTACGCATTTCATAAGCCATCGGGCGTTTAACACGCCCCGTAATATCTACAATGCAGTCGTATGTGCCTACCTGAATGACATCATTGTCCGCCAAGCGAACATTACCTGCCAAGCGACCATTAAGAATGAACTGGTAAACATCAATTGTTGAAATAAGTTTACCTTGACGGTACACCTTGATGTCACGAAGAGTACCTAAGTCGCTGATGCCACCTGCCATATACAAAGCATGGAACACTGTAGCAAAGGCACTCAGTGTGTAAGTCCCAGGAGTACGGACTTCACCCATCACGTTAACGAGGATAGTCCGTGTTTGCCCTACAGAAACTTTGATGTCCGAACTAGAATAATAGGTGCCCAACTTGCTGCGTATGCGACTTTGAGCAGAGGCAACGGAGAGGCCGGAAACATGTACGGGTCCATAGTCAGGAACTGTCACGTCACCTTCAGGACTGACCGTCAATTTCTCGCTCTTTTGTGTATCACCATAAATGTCAATGATGAGCTGATCACCAGGGCCAAGTACATAATTCTGAGGCGTGGCGATATTCATCTGTGGCTCAAATGTAAGTGACTTGTTGTTGAAGATGTCACGACCAAATACTTTTTTTATGTGTGGACTCTCTAGTTCAGATACATCTTGGGGGGCTAAATCACGTTCATAAGTAACAATATCATTATCTTTGACCTCATTGTTAGTACGCATTCTGTCTCTTGCATTTTCCAAGGCATTATCCACAGTGTTGTCAAGCCCTTTGCTCGATATTTGTTTGGAATACTGTTGGCGCATCTGCTGAATCTGCTCCATTGTTGCACCTTTCTGTAATAATTTAGCAGCGATGTCTGTTTCAGAAGCTCCAGACTTCTTTTGCTGGATAGCATATTCAAGAATCTGGCTGTCCGTCATTCGTTGGCCGAAAGTCAGCACTGATGTGCAGAGGGACATAAGGATAATAATGAATACCTTTTTCATACGCTATAAAATGAATACCTATTATTACTTATATTAGAATTCTGCTGATTTTGGTGTTCTCGGGAACGGGATGACGTCACGGATGTTCTGCATGCCCGTCACGAAGAGGATAAGACGCTCGAAACCAAGGCCGAAGCC
>CADBSN010000258.1 GCA_902797255.1 uncultured Bacteroidales bacterium
GCAATTCTACTTTACGAACCTGATAGGTGGAATCGGCCATAATAAAGAGGGAACCTGAAAAGCCAAAATCCTGAAGGTTATTTGGGCCGAACGTCACCTGTATCACCTTATCATTATCAATCATCAACGTGTCCTGAATAAAATAACGATAAAACGAAATGGCTCCGTTTGCTATCGGGCTTTTAAATGGATGCTGCAACAAACGGCACTCATTATCATAAATGTCCACATCAGTAAACACATCCTTCAATACTTCTGTCAGGATGTCACCTGTATTCACCAAATCATTCACACCCTTGCTGCTCTGAGCCTTTACAAAGGTCTTCTCTGTATGAGGACTTTTACGATAGAACACATCAGAGAGGGTTTCATCTATGGTTAGCGGAAGTATAAGTTTACCAGTTTCAGGACAGCGTTCAACATGATCCTTCAGAAAGGAGAAATGACGCATTTCGTCTTCTTCAAATACTTTCTCTGTGAAATCGTTAATGGAGAACACCATCTTTTCGTACTTCGAATAAGTATAATAGTTCTTCTGCTTCAGGTCGTACATGCGTTTATGGTCAATCACCTTCTGCATCAGTTCGACAGCGGGGTTATCTTTCCTACTATAACGAGTCTTGCGTCCACGTACCGTCACTTCCTTGATTTGTTGCGGAGAACTGACAAGCAATATCTTCAAGTTCTTTTTCTTTCCTGGTATCAAACGGACTTTCTGGGCTACATATCCAAGAGTCGAGACAGTCAATTCATTCCAATTATCTCGCTCCTTAATAGAAAACCGTCCTTTTGCGTCTGTCATGACTCCTGTAGTTGTTCCGTCATAGTAAACATTCGCAAAATCAATTGGTTGGCGCGTCTGTGAATCAATAACCACACCTGTCACCTGGGCATGTGCACCAAGCGACAGGAATAGCATGAAGATGAATTGTATCAGATAACGTACCAACCTCAAATATCTATTAGATGATTAATCTATTTCCTCATCAGCTTCATATCCTCCCATCTCGCGTATTGCATTCTTCAGCATCACATACTGTTGGAAAAGGTGATTAACAGGCACCTCACCTTTAGTATAGTCATGCATTGGACTTTTGAGATAAAAGCTAAGGAACCGTTGTATACCATACCGGCCAGCACGGGCGGCAAGATCACTTAACAAGCAGAGATCAAGTAACGGAGGTGCCGCAAGAATGGAATCCCGACACAAAAAGTTTATCTTGATCTGCATAGGATAACCCATCCAACCAAAAATATCAATATTGTCCCATCCCTCTTTGTTGTCATTACGTGGAGGGTAATAGTTGATACGCACCTTATGACAATAATCGGTATAGAGGTCTGGTTGCTGCTTCGGAACTAATATGGACTCAAGGGTAGACAGCTTACTTACTTCTTTCGTACGGAAATTGTCAGGTTCGTCCAGAACCAATCCGTCACGATTACCAAGTATGTTCGTAGAGAACCATCCACTCAACCCAAGGCAACGTGTACCTATGATGGGAGCAAAACCACTCTTCACCAATGTTTGACCAGTCTTGAAATCCTTACCTGTAATTGGCATCTTGGTTTTCTCGGCCAACTCCCACATCGCAGGAATATCTACTGTCGTATTTGGCGCACCCATGATAAAAGGAGCGCCTTCAGACAAAGCAGCATAGGCATAACACATCGATGGTGCAATATGTTCTTTGTCATCCGCCTTCATAGCTGATTCCAAGGCAGACAAAGATCCGTGAACCGATTCGTTATAAGGCACATAGATTTCTGTAGATGCCGCCCATGCAACAACGATACGAGCACAACCGTTCTTCTGTTTGAAGGTGCGAATATCATCACGTAGCTGCTCAACCATCTCCCAACGGGTCTTCCCTTCCATCACATTGTCGCCATCCAATCGTTTTGCGAAATTCTTATCGAAAGCGGCTTTCATCGGAACAATCGCAGCTAATTCGTCTTTTACGGGTTCTATATCTTTCTCTTTTAGCACTTCTGCATACATCGCACTCCGATAAGCGTCTACAGGATAGACATCCCAAGCGCCAAACACAATATCCTTCAATTCTGTGATTGGCACAATCTCTCTGTATGACAGATATTGCTTCTCACTCCCCTTGCCCACTCTAATCTTGTCATATTCAATCATTGAGCCTATAGGTTTAGCCAGACCTTTACGCACCATGAACACACCTGTCATGAAAGTAGAGGTCACAGCACCCAGTCCAACAACCATGATGCCTAATTTACCATCTGCTATTTTTACCCTCTGGTTAGTCATTTTCTATTTGTTCTTATTAGAATATTTAAAATCATGCAAAGATAAACATTTTATTCATGAAAATCAAATCACCGTCTGTTATTATCTATCTTTTGACTATTATTAACTACTTTATGGAAAATAATAAATATTTTGTTAAGTCTGAGATATCAGTGAGGATACAAGACGGAACAGACTCATCTATCTGTTCTCCGCCCCACCCTTTACCTTTCAACCATATCGTCTGACATCCTATACCATGTGCAGGAATGATGTCTTTAGCGAACGAATCACCAACAACGACAGTCTCTTCGGGTGTGAGTCCTAACGCACTTACGCCCAGTTGGAAAATCTGAGGATCCGGTTTACGAACACCTACAACTGACGACTCTATAACATCTTTGAAGTACATTAGTTGGAAATCCTGTAGAACGGAGTGAATATTCCCATAGAAATTACTCACCAACACCATTGGATAACGTTCTGACAAAGTTTGAATCACCTTACGGCTGACTTGCAACACATCCAACGCATATTGATAACACCTCAACGTAACATGTTCATAAGAGGCGCGACGCGTCAGTTCATTGACGTTCCACATTCTTTGCTCAACCAAATACTTTGTTTCTATGTCCATCTTGATACGCAACACATCCATAAAAGTATGCTCGGGCTGAATATAGGGATTTGTGGCAAGCTCGCGCTCTGCATATACATAACACTCACGGAACTGTTCTTTGGTCACAGCTATCTGTTCCAACTGATACATCTCCCAAATAACTTCTGACCAGTGAGTGCCATTCGTGTCGAGCGTACCTCCGTAATCGAATATGATCCCTTTAATATTTGCCTGATTCAACATTTTGTCTCAATTGTTTACAGAACTTTTCATGGGATGAGCGCATATAGAAAAACATGCTCATCAAAACAATTATCTCAAACAGTGGATAGAGATAGGGCATATCTATCAGACAACTGATATACAGTACGATAGCACGCGTATTGAATGAGAGCATATTCACGTACTTGATGAGTGACAAGCTATGAGCACGAAAGTCATCACGAAGCGCTTGAGGTATCTCTGTCGAATAGGTGGCTTTCACAACTGCCATGAATTTTTGAAATTCGGGAGTCTGCACCTCTTGTGCTTTGGTGTATTTCACATAGGTGAAAAGGAAGAATTTCCAGATTACATCGTCACTCCATTTGGCCTGGTCGTATAACTGTTTTTGCTGCTTGTAATTATCAAGTTCGCTGTTTGCTTCCCCTTTCAGGAAGAACAGGTGTGCCTGACGATAGTAATCTGCTAAATTACATTGACGGCTATGACATAGGAAACCAGAGGTAGCCATCAACACGAATGCCCACCAACCCCATTGGATGTTCGTAAACGGGATGTCTTGAGGGAAGAGACGGACAACCAGACCTACATAGATGGAGATAAACCAAATATCTCCTGCGGCTCCGTCGAGGATACGGCCCAAACGGGTTTTCTTGCCTGTCAATCGTGCCAATTGGCCATCCGTACTGTCATAGATGTTGGCCCACATAATCAGCAGCACACCTATAATATTATAGATGAGGCCCTCTGTGGTATCTGCCCGTCGCGACAAGAAGAAACCTGAAGCACCTCCAATAATCATTGATAATACCGTAACCGTATTGGGATGAACACCCAATTTATAAAAGAATAGCGTCCACCAATATCCTAAAGGACGTACTATTTTTAGGTCCAACCACTCTTCGACATCATCAGACTTGAGAGTGGCTTTCATTTTTGAATTATTACTCATTTTGAATAATTAACTATTTGCTATCATTTCGGCCGCCTGATCCTTGCAACAGGAAAAACTTGGCCAATCATTTATATCTATTATACGTATTGTTCCGTTTTTATCAACAACACAATCGACTCCATATATATCAATTCCCAGGACACTTGCCGCATGATGGCAGATTGCCTTCAATTGACTTTCCGAGAAATCATATCCGTGTTGCTTTCCATTCATCTTCTCTAACCCGAACTTACTGTGTCCATCAGAGGCATAATACCAATAAAAGAATGGAGAATCTTTCACTCCGTAACACTTCACTAAGTCTCCCTCAAGATGTTGTGAAACAATAGCGGTCTGAATACCTCTGCATTTCATCAACGCTATGTTGTTCTGCAATTCCTGTTCGTTCTGGATGTACACAACATCTTCGGCCACAGTTGCATATCCTTCACCTTTTTTCAACCAACATGGAAATAAATCCCATGAGATGCTGTCAGAAGTAGTGAATACGCGACTGGTAGGAAAAGGCACATCTTCATCCATCAATATTTGTGTAAACCGCTTTCGTTCACAATTCCTCACACCTATAGACGAATTAAGGACCTCCACACCTTGCATTTCAAGCTCTTGTAAGAGGTTCAAGGTGTTTTCAAGGCGCCCCATCGTATACACCTTATCTGGGAGGTTTGAATCCATGTCAGGCAACTTTTCCTCCTGAATGCGACACACATGATGTCCCATCAACAGTAATCGATCCGACACAGCATTCATAATTGCTGCGTCATGCTTCTCCATATTTGGAGAAAATCGACTTGCCCTATACACGCATATCATATTCATTGTAAGAAATCCTCCGCTTTCTTTATATCATCAACATGATCAACATCGAGTATCTTGGAAAAACGATAAGCTTGCAATCGTAATCCGTCATTTATCAGCTCGCGTTGGAAATTACGCATCCTAGACACACCTTCTCGTACACATCTTTCCAGGGTCGTAAACGAACGATTGGTCAGACAATAGATACCTCCCGATATGTAGTGTATATCACTCTGAGGAGCATCATAGAAGCCTGTGATTCGAAGGTCTTCGTCTGTCGCAACATAGAGCGGTTTCTCATCATCCACATAATCTGTTACAGCCATCAAACCGTCCACCTCCGTTTCACCGAATGCTTGGATATAATCCTTGAACTCCGCTTCACGGAATACTGTATCGACAGTCGTCAGGCAGAACTTACCTGTTCCCAGATACGGATATAGCTCATAGAAACTATGCATAGAGCTTGGAGTCGTATGAACGACAAGTTGAATCTGGTTGTCATGCAGTTGCAGTTCGCGAATATGTTGCTGAACAAGCGGTGTCAGGTTGTTCGTGATAATAACAATCTCATCGGCATTATTCTCATGAAATATACGAATGAGACGATCAATCATCGCTTCGCCTTTTAATGTCACTAATGGCTTGGGAACCGCTATTCCCTCATGAACCAGTCGTGAGCCTTCACCTGCTGCCAGAATTCCGTACTTCATAACGCTTGCATCTTATCCTTATCCCTCACTTTCGTTGCCACTTTCATCAGCATCATACCGATACAGGTCCAAACCAGTTCACGCAGTCTGCAGATGATGGATATGAACACAGCGATGGTCATAGCTTCTTTTAATGTAAGTATAGCACCTGTCGCACCAGCCATCTTCATCTGAACAGTTGACATAGCAAAACCGCCTTCTCTTCCACCTATCTGCAAGGGCATGAAAAACAACAGGTTGGCAAACAAAGAAGTGAAAGCAAGAATGACAAACGAATACATAAACAACTGCGGAAGGGTTCCTTGCACATTTACGAGTCGTAACATGAAGAAGATTTCGAACGACTGCAACACTCTTCCCACGTATTCGAGAAAAAACGAACCGTAGAAGCTGTGTTTGTTCTGTCCCTGCAGTTGCGATATCTGACTATCGATATTCCGTAATTCATCCTTATGGGTTTCGAGGAACTGTCGTCCCCAATTCTTACAACCTGGTATCTTGCTCACAAACTTCACCAACCCTACCACCATTCCGCGTTTGTATCCTCGCACAAACAGATAGATGCCACTCAACGCAAACAGAGCTATGAATGGGAGGACGATTGCCATGCGGGTATCTATAGGCACAAAGGCCACATAGAGTACGACAGCAGACAACCAATACCAGAAATGTGCAAAGATATGGGTCATAGCAAATAACAGCACGGAAGAGGTGGCTCGCTCACGCCCGATATAAGGAGTCAGCTCCATAATCTTGTAGGGTTCACCTCCCATCAGTCCGGCTGGAGTCGCATAGTTGAGTGCAAAGCCTGTTATGGTAATCTTATAGAGTTTCCAGAACGGAATAGGACAGTCACCACTTCCTTTGATGATGATTCGCCACGTACATGCATTCATGAAATACAACACGATCCACATACCCAACACGGCAAATATCCAATAGCCTGCATGTCGGATATGATTCCACATCTCCACGAAACTGACTTTGAACGTCAGAATCATGATAATGATGGCGATAACACCAAAAAGGAAAAATATGTTACGGGTCTTATTCTTCACGCTCCTTATAATTCCAATCCTAAGTCGTTATCATCTGTGACCTGATCGAGTTTCAGTTTGTCACTATCATCCCTCTTCTCGTAATATTGTCGTTTCAAAGGATGAGCATGTGCTTCATCATACATCCTACGGTTGCGGACAACATCAATAGCCGTATAGATGGCTGCACGGAACGAATCTTCCTTGGCGATTCCCTTTCCTGCTATATCGTATGCTGTTCCATGATCTGGAGAAGTACGAACGATAGGAAGTCCTGCGGTATAATTCACACCATTCTCCATCGCTAAGGCTTTAAATGGTGCCAATCCCTGATCGTGATACATAGCAAGAATAGCATCGAAATGGGCATAATTCCCGGAACCGAAAAAGCCGTCTGCAGCATATGGACCGAAGCACTTGATGCCTTCTGTAAACAACTGTTCGATAACAGGGGTAATCATACTTTGTTCTTCTGTACCGATCACACCTCCGTCACCACAATGTGGATTCAAAGCAAGCACTGCTATACGAGGGTTATCAATACGGAAATCGCGTTTGAGCGATTGATTCAAAATCCGGATTTTCTCTTCTATCAATTCTTTGGTGATTGCACTTGCTACTTTGCTGATTGGCAGATGGGTCGTAACAAGCGCTACTCTCAGAGAGTCGTTCATCAGAATCATCAATGCTTTATTCCCATCTCCTACCTTTTCTTCGATGTACTCGGTATGACCTGGAAAATGGAATCCATCACTCTGAATGTTATTCTTGTTGATAGGTGCTGTCACCAACACATCAATATTTCCCTTACGATAATCATCCAAAGCTCGCTCTAACGAGGTTAATGCCGATTTGCCTGCTTCGCGAGTTGATTGGCCGAAGTCAATCTTGATTTCCGATTCTCCGAAACAATTGACGATATTCAGCGTATTATCTTCCGCATCACGAGCATTACTCTTCACAACGAAATTCGTAGAGCACTCAAAAGTCTTGCGATGAAAGGTTGCGGTCTTTGGAGATCCGTAAACAATCGGAGTACATAATTCTAACATCTCGGGATTCTCGAATGTTTTGAGAATAATCTCATAGCCTACTCCGTTGATATCACCATGGGTGATTCCTACTCTTATTTTTTTCATATTAGTTTTCTCTTTTCACATTTGACTCCTCACGTTTTGCTGCTGGGAGTCTTAACGTATACAATGCAGCCTCAAGTCTGCGAATCATGGTTCGTTTCATCTTTTCGGGTGCATAAACAAAACCTTCTACAACGATGACACGATTATTGACTGTATCTACCGAAGAATGCGACACAAACGGGCCGCCCATCATATCGTTTTTCATATTCCAGAAACCACGAGCCTCAAGCACATATCGTCCCATCACCGAGATGGGTCGGGTTAAGACATAATCGTGGTTGGTGGTCATGTACTGATTGGGTTCTGCTCCTGGAATGTTCTCTGCCATGAACTTGTCACGCAACTTGATGTAGTTGTCATGCGTAAACACCTTCTCCGACACATAGGGGAAACTGTACACACAGATGTTTTGAATGGTTGCCAGTCCGTCGTTCGAGGCCCATAAGAAGTCCTCTCCTACTTTCATCTTCAACAAGTCTTGAGGAATGAACAGCTCACAGTCGAACATTTCCTTACACTTTTTATAAAAAGCCACGTTATACTCATCCTCCAGAAGCATCGCATTACGATTGATTTCCTCAGCTGTCAGGTTCTGGGTAATCGTTTTCGTCTGTTCTGTAATATAAGTCGATATCCCATTTGCAGCAGGCCCTTGAATGGTCATTATTAACTGCGGCATAGAATGCACATCACGTTCATAACTAATCTTCGGTGCTGTGGTAAACTCATTCGTCTTTAAGATGATGATGTTACGGAAGATATTCGTGATTCTGTTAAACTTCGAAGGTTCGATATGGCTCACATGAAACATCGGTTCACGTTGAGGCAACATCGGCACATCTTTATTCAATACCGCTTTGAGAGCCTTTCCTGCGAAGCCGTTCCACATAGAGTCTTCCGCTACGACCAACACCTCATAAGGGTTTCCGCTTGAAGCAGGAACGAGTAAGGGACGAGGTGCACGCTTGCGTTTCGGTGCATCTGGGTTCGCAGAACAAGCGGCCAGCACGACTGCAACCGTCACTATCGTCAAAATATTTATGAATCGTCTCATATCTTATAAAAAGTTTATAGTGTAAAGTTTAATGTTTAAAGTCAGTTTATTAAGTTTATAGTTTAACTAGTTGTCTTTCAACTTTCACTTTTCAACTTTATAAATCCTTACTAATCAACATTCCACATGCAGCTTCTATATCCTGACCACGTGACGTGCGAATCGTTGTGTACACGCCATGCTTGGTAAGATAGTCGCGGAAAGCAGTCATCTTGGGCATCGGGGTGTCGTTCATATCTACATCTGGTATCTGATGATAGCGAATCAGGTTTACTCTGCAATCGAGGTTCTTAAGCAGTCGCACGATTTCCTTCGCAAATATCATCGAGTCGTTCACTCCTTCAAACATCGTATATTCGAACGAGAGTCTGCGCTGATGACTCCAGTCATACTGACTAAGCAATTCTACTATCTCCTCAATACCATATTGACGTTCGGCTGGCATATATTGTAACCGCATCTCATGGAAGGGGAAATGCATACTCACAGCCAAATGACACTCACTCTCCTCCACAAACCGCTTGAGGTTCTTTTTCAGTCCTACGGTCGATACCGTGATTCGTCGAGGGCTCCAAGCCCATCCATAGTCAGCAGTCAGTATTTCTATCGCTGTCGTCAGATTGTCATAGTTGTCAAGCGGTTCACCTTGTCCCATGAAGACAATATTTGTGAGGCTGTCGGGACACTCTATGGAATAAATCTGATTCAGTATGTCGGTCACAGTGAGGTTGCCATGAAAGCCCTGCTTGCCCGTTTGGCAAAACATACAATTCATCTTACATCCCACCTGAGACGACACACACAGGGTTGCCCTTTCTTTCTCAGGAATATATACCGTTTCTACAGCCTGTCCGTCTTCAGTCGGGAACAGATACTTCACAGTTCCGTCCTTCGATGTATGCTGTTCCTTGGGGGACATGCGTCCTACGACATACTTCTCTGCAAGCAGTTCACGATGGCGTTTTGAGATGTTGGTCATTTCGTCAAACGACGTCGCACCCTTCTGATATAGCCATTGGGCAAGCTGCCCCGCTGTGAAACGGGGCATGGCCAGCTCAGAAACTACTTCCTGCAGTTGAGCGATTGTCAATCCAAACAACGCTTTTACCATGCAAACATCGGATAGTCCTTCATGATGTCGTTCACGTGAGCACGTACAGATGCAATCACCTTCTCGTCCTCCGGAGCGTTGAGAACCGTCTCAATCATATCTGCAATCTCATACATCAGGTCCTCTTTCGCACCACGGGTAGTGATGGCAGGAGTACCAAGACGAATACCGCTAGTCTGGAATGCGCTACGACTGTCAAATGGCACCATATTCTTATTGGCTGTGATATCAGCAGCCACCAATGCTTTCTCTGCCACCTTACCAGTCAAGTCTGGATATTTGGTGCGGAGATCAACCAACATGCTGTGGTTGTCCGTTCCGCCTGAGCAAATGAAGAAGCCCTTGTCCATCAGCGCTTGAGCCAATACGGCTGCGTTCTTTTTCACCTGAGCCTGATATACCTTGAATTCTGGAGTCAGAGCCTCACCGAACGCAACTGCCTTTGCTGCAATCACATGCTCCAACGGACCACCCTGCTGACCTGGGAATACGGCTGAATTGATCAGCTGTGACATCTTCTTCACCTCACCCTTCGGAGTCGTCAAGCCCCATGGATTCTCGAAGTCTTTGCCCAGCAAGATGATACCGCCACGAGGACCACGAAGGGTCTTGTGAGTCGTTGATGTAACGATATGCGCATATTTCAATGGGTTGTCAAGCAATCCAGCAGCAATCAATCCTGCAGGATGAGCCATATCAATCATCAGCAAAGCACCCACTTCGTCAGCAATCTTACGCATGCGGGCATAATCCCATTCGCGGCTATAAGCCGAACCACCACCGATAATCAGCTTTGGCTTGTGTTCAAGAGCCAGACGCTCCATCTCATCGTAATCCACACGACATGTCTCGGGATTCAAATTATAACCAATTGGGTTGTAGAGGATACCGCTCGTATTCACATGACTACCATGTGAAAGGTGACCTCCGTGATCGAGGTTCAGACCCATAAATGTATCACCAGGCTTCAGCACGGTCAGCAACACAGCTGCATTTGCCTGAGCACCAGAGTGAGGTTGTACATTCGCATATTCTGCACCAAACAGTTTGCAGATACGGTCGATAGCCAACTGCTCAACTTCATCAACCACCTCACAACCGCCATAATAGCGCTTGCCTGGATAGCCTTCTGCATACTTGTTTGTCAGGCATGAACCCATCGCCTGCATCACTTGGTCACTTACAAAATTTTCTGACGCAATCAGCTCAATTCCTTTCTGTTGGCGCTGATGTTCGCGTTCAATCAAA
>CADBSN010000259.1 GCA_902797255.1 uncultured Bacteroidales bacterium
TGAACCTTGATGGAAAAGGACAGGGAAAGATTAATACAGGTGTAGGCTTCTTCGACCACATGCTGGAGCAAATATCCAAGCATGGAGGTATCGACCTCGAAGTGAAGGTGAAAGGTGATTTGAACGTAGATGAGCATCACACGATTGAGGATACAGGTATCGTGCTCGGAGAATGTCTGTTGAAGGCGTTGGGCGATAAACGTGGCATCGAACGGTATGGGTATACGCTTCCTATGGATGACTGTTTGTGTCAGGTGGCGCTTGATTTCGGAGGTCGTGCCTGGTTAGTATGGGATGTGGAGTTCAAACGTGAAAAGATTGGTGATTTTCCCACAGAGATGTTTCTGCATTTCTTCAAATCGTTCAGTGATGCCGCGAAGATGAACCTTAACATCAAGGCTGAGGGTGAGAACGAACACCACAAGATTGAAGGAATCTTCAAGGCTGTTGCTCGTTCCATCAAAATGGCAATCCGACGTGACATTTTCAATTATGAACTTCCGTCAAGTAAAGGAATTTTGTAAATAAATGCTTTTTTCTTGCATATCATTTTCTCATATGAGAAAAAATACTTAAATTTGCTTGATTTTTGCGTGCCTCCTCTTGGGAGCAGTTGCAAAATCAAGCATTTTTTTGATTGTTAGGAATAAAGATTTATATAAACTTAGTTAATTAACAAACAATGAAGATTTCACGTATTGATCACCTTGGAATAGGTGTTGAGAGCATCGATGCTGTGCTCCCTTTTTTTGAGAACGTATTAGGTCTCAAGTGTTATGCAGTAGAAGAAGTTGCTGACCAGAAAGTAAAAACCGCTTTCTTGAAGGTTGGTGAAGTAAAACTAGAGCTTCTTGAACCAACATCTCCTGAATCAGCTGTTGCAAAATGGCTTGAGAAGGGTGGTAAGGGTGTACACCATGTTGCTTTTGCTGTAGAAGACGGAGTGGCTGAAGCACTCGTAGAATGCGAAGGAAAGGAAGTACGCCTCATCGACAAGGCTCCACGTCCAGGTGCAGAGAACATGATGATTGGTTTCTTGCATCCAAAATCAACTGCAGGCATTCTTACAGAGCTCTGCGAACCAAAGAAGTAATAATTAAAAGGTAAAAAGTTAATTGTCAAATAGTTTATTAAAATGAGTATTCAGTCACAAAAAATCAAAGAACTTGTTGAAAAGCGTGAAAAAGCACGTTTAGGTGGTGGTGAGAAGGCTATCCAAAAGCAGCATGAGAAAGGCAAATATACCGCTCGTGAGCGTATCGCATTACTGCTTGACGAAGGTAGCTTCGAAGAAATGGACATGTTTGTCACTCACAGATGTCACAACTTCGGAATGGAGAAGAAACAATATGACGGTGATGGTGTCGTAACTGGTTGCGGTACGATTAACGGACGTCTTGTATATGTATTTGCACAAGACTTTACTGTGAACGCTGGCTCACTCTCTGAGACTATGTCGCTCAAGATATGTAAAGTAATGGATATGGCCATGAAGATGGGTGCTCCTGTTATCGGTTTGAACGACTCAGGTGGCGCACGTATTCAGGAAGGTATCAACGCCCTTGCAGGTTACTCTGAAATTTTTGAGCGTAACATCCTCGCAAGTGGTGTCATCCCACAGATTTCTGGTATTCTTGGTCCTTGTGCCGGTGGTGCTGTTTATTCTCCTGCATTGACCGACTTCACTCTTATGATGGAGAACACATCATACATGTTCCTCACTGGTCCTGCTGTTGTGAAGACCGTTCTTGGTGAGGTTGTTACTCAGGAAGAACTCGGTGGTGCTTCTGTTCACTCTACAAAGTCAGGTGTTACTCACTTTACTGCTAAGACAGAGGAAGAGGCAATGGCGATGATTAAGCAACTTTTGAGCTACATCCCACAGAACAACCTTGAGAAGACTCCACGTGTTGAATGTACTGACCCAATTGACCGCAAGGATGACTATCTTAATGAAATCATTCCTGATAATCCTAACATGCCTTACGACATGTATGAGGTAATCGGAGCTATCGTGGATAATGGTGAGTTCTTTGAAGTTCAGAAAGATTATGCACGCAACATCATCGTAGGTTTCGCTCGTTTCAACGGTGAGTCTGTTGGTATCGTGGCTAACCAGCCAAAAGCACTTGCAGGTGTGCTTGACTGCAACGCATCTCGTAAGGGTGCACGTTTCGTTCGTTTCTGCGATGCATTCAATATTCCAATTGTAACACTCGTTGACGTTCCAGGATTCCTTCCAGGAACAGGTCAGGAGTACAACGCAGTTATCCTGCATGGTGCAAAGTTGCTCTATGCTTACGGAGAATGTACAGTTCCAAAGGTAACAGTTACATTGCGTAAGTCATACGGTGGTTCACACATCGTGATGAGTTGTAAGCAACTTCGTGGTGATATGAACTATGCATGGCCTTCTGCAGAAATCGCTGTAATGGGTGCTGCCGGTGCTGCTGCTGTCCTTTATGCAAAAGAGGCTAAGGCTTTGAAGGAAGAAGGTAAGGTTGAGGAATCAAAGGCATTCATTCAGGAAAAGGAAGACGAATACACCAAGCTCTTCGCTAATCCTTATAATGCTGCTAAGTATGGTTATATCGACGATGTGATTGAACCACGTAACACTCGTTTCCGCATCATCCGCGCTTTGGCTCAGCTTGCAGACAAGAAACTCACTAACCCTGCTAAGAAACACGGAAATATTCCATTGTAATCAATAGTAGATAGTTAAATTACTAAATCAATTGTAACTAGTAAATAGCTAAATCGTAAATTTTATGATGGTAATTAATATTTTAGCAGATGTAGTTTGGGCTGATGCTTGGTCACGTACTGGTATGGGATTCGGAGTGGTGTTCTCAGTGCTCTTCATCCTCGTGTTCGTGCTTATCGCTTTCGGTCTCTTTTCACGCATCTCTGGCAAAAAGCAGACACAGGCTCCTCAGCCTGCACCTCAGAAAGCTGCTCCTCAGGCTGTAGCTCCTGCTGCTACTGCTTCTGATGCGGACAAGGCTGCCATAGCAACGGCGCTGTATTTATATTTCCAGAATGTTCATGATGAGGAAAGCAATGTGATCACGATTCGTCACAACGCCAACTCTGCATGGCATCGTGAGTTGAATCCGCGTTTAACTCATTAAGTTCAGAACGGCAAAAGGCAAATGACGAAAGCAAAAGAACGATAGCCCTTAGCCAATTAAAATAATAGTATAAAAGAAAACAATTCGATGAAAGATTTTAAATTTAAGATAAACGGTACTGAATACACAGCATCTGTTGAAGAGAAAGATGACAACATGGTTCAGGTAACTGTGAACGGCAATGCATACAGTGTTGAGGTTGAACACGAGGCTCCTGCTGCTCCTATGGCACGTCCTGCTGCTGTTGCTGCTCCTGCAACTTCAGCTCCTGTAACTGCCGCAAGTGCAAAGATTACTGCTCCACTTCCAGGCAACATCACCAAGATTCTTGTTTCTGTAGGTCAGAAAGTTCAGAAGGGTGACGTTGTGATGACGATGGAAGCCATGAAGATGGAGAATAACATCACAGCCGAGGCTGACGGTACAGTGAAAGCTATCGTTGCTCAGGTTGGTCAGTCTGTCAATCAGGGTGACGTGCTCGTAGAGCTTGAAGGCGCTGCCGCTCCTGCTGCTCCTGCTGCCGCTCCAGCACCAAAGGCTGCACCTGCTCCTAAAGCAGAACCCAAAGCTGCTCCAGCTCCTGCTGCTAAACCTGCTGCTGGTGCAAAGACTGTAAACGCTCCACTTCCTGGAACCATTACAGCGGTGAAAGTTGCTAACGGACAGGCTGTCAAGAAGGGTGATGTGCTCGTTGTGATGGAAGCTATGAAGATGGCAAATGACATCACTGCAGAGTGCGATGGAACCGTTAAGAATGTATTTGTTCAGCAAGGTGCATCTGTAAACGTAGGAGATGCTTTGGTAGAGATTGCATAGTTTCAAATGGGGTCAGTCCTTGACTCCATTCGAAACAATTAACATCTAATTAAAATACACGACAATGAAACGAATATTGTGTTTTTTATCCATGTTGCTACTTGTGACTGTAGGATGCTTTGCCGATAGTTTCGACTTCGGAGAGGCTACCGCCAAGTTCGCAGAGAGCATGGGTATTGTTCAGGTCTTCCAAGGCGACGGATGGAAATACCTTGTGATGGTAGCCCTTGCGTGTTTCCTTCTTTTCCTTGCCATTAAGAAGCAGTACGAGCCACTTCTTCTTCTACCGATTGCATTCGGCATGCTCCTCACAAACTTGCCTGGAGCAAACATGTTCCATACAGAGATGTGGAACGATGAGTTCCTGAATCCTGCAAGTGAATACTATCACAGCTATCGTCACGTGTTGGCTGAAGGTGGATTGCTCGATGTGCTCTATATCGGTGTGAAA
>CADBSN010000260.1 GCA_902797255.1 uncultured Bacteroidales bacterium
ACTCGAATTTCTCAGCAAAGATACGAGGGGCTAAACCTGCCTCTCGTTTCTTCCTATCATGCTTTGGTGTTTTTGAAAGCCTCCATGTCGCGCAGGATTATTTGCTCCGCATCGTCGAGTCGGGCTTTGAGTTTCTTATCATCTTTCAGTTTCGAGAGAGGAAAATCCTCCTTCAACTCCCTGATAATCTTCAGGGCACCCTCGCACGACTCTACGTCAACGAGACTGTCTGCACTGATGGCTGTACCCAGAATAAAATAGAGCATGTCTTGTTCCACAAGCTTATCAATTCTGTTCTCGTGGTTTTCTTGTGATGCTTCTAACTCAATGATATGTAGTTCTTGCATCGCCTTCCAAACATTGGTGTAGGACTCCCCATTAGTTCCGAAAGCCACAGCCCGTTGGACCGCAGTCTCAAGTCTGTTATCAGCAGACATGTCATCCACCCATTTTTGATTTTTCAGGAAAGTCTCGGTCTTGTCGAACTCCTTGATGTGCTTGACCAGTTCCGTGATGACGGCCTTGGATGTGCCGAAGTGACGATTGGTGTTGACATAGTGGAGCAGGAACCAGTATTCTATAGACGGCATACTGTCACATAGCAGTACACGGTTGTTCTTGGCGTATTTTGACCTCATGACTTCCAGACGTTCCTTCTCTGCCTTGTTCCAAGTGGATACGTCGGCATCGAATACGATGATGGCACGACCACCATCCTTCAAAACCTCTGAAAGTTTCTTCTCTAATGTAAATACAGTCTCCTTACCGAAGAAACGCGGACGGATTTTCATATGCACACGATACTTGGCTTGCAGATGGGTAAAGTACCACTTCTCAGTGATACCGGCACCGATGATGGTGGGTATCGCCTCATTTTTCTGTTTCGTTGATTCCTTTCTTGCCATAAGACGTGTGGATTAGCCGATGATGTTTGGCAGAGCGCCAAACACACCGTTACGGTAAGACTTCTGGAATGAACTAATCTTATTCAGTCCCTTGAACTCAACGAGCGAATACAAGCGTGATCCGCCGTCCTCACCCTTTTCTGTGAACCAGACGGAATCCTTTCGCATCAGGTCATCAACAGTATTAAGTAACGGGTCGTAGTGGGAGGTTACCAACAACTGACTACGGTTGTGTGTCTGCAAGAACTGCTGAATGATGAACTCCACGAGGTCGGGATGTAGTGAGGATTCAATTTCATCTATCGTCAGGAAGTTTCCTTTCTGTAATGCCTCATAAACGGCGGCCTCGATGCCGAAGGTGCGTTTTGTACCTTCACTTTGCAGACTATTTGGTAGGACGTATTTTTCAATACCCCTCGCATTCCTTACTGTGTGCTCAAAATCGGTCTTAACAGTTTCCATCATCTCTTTCTCAGCCTTCAGCCCTGTGATATTAAAATCAGCCTTGTGAATAAAATCTAGCAGATATTTCTTCAAGTTCTTGTTGCCGGCCACTAAACTTCCTGCATAACTGAACATCTGGGTCTGTGGACTGATAACAGGCAGAAGCGTATTCTTCATCCAGTCGCGAGCCTCGTCAATGAATGGCAATGTGCAGTTTACCTGATTACGAGCTGCGAAGAAGGACATATTGGGCAGGCACTTGATAGTTATCTCTTCCTGGATGTTAGTGCTAACTTTCAAGGCAGCCGGATTGAACTTAATGACAGATTGACTATTCTCCAACTCACGAGAGAAAAGCATAGTAGGCTGGACACTCTTGTAGTAGTAGAGTTTCTCAGCGATTACCTTATGCTGGTCTATGGACAGGAGATACCAATATCTGCGCTCCCCGACAAAGAACTTCATTTCAAACTCTGACGGTTGGTCTGGCGTTTCAGTATCAAGCAGAAAAGGGATAGACTGTGTTGACTCGTCTATATCCTCTCTCTTAGTGAACCAGAAGTTTCGCAGATAATCGAGAGCATATAGCAGGTTCGACTTACCGCTGGCATTGGCACCATAAATAAGTGCGAAACGGAGCAAACGGATTCCTGGGGCAACCTCAACTACCTGATAATCCTCGAAGGTCGTATCTTTGGTCGCCTCGAAGTTCAGCGTCGCCTCCTCCTTGAAAGAAAGGAAATTCTTGATTTTCAGTTCATGTATCATATCAGTATACTTTAACATTCACTTTGTGGGTGCAAAAATATGAAAAATACCTGAATTTTGAGATAAAATAGTAGGTATTTTATATTTTATTTAGAAATTTAGATGTTTTTCGTCTAAATTTACCAATAAAAATATCATATACATTATAGAACAGATAAATTAAATAGAGCAAAATATGTAAAGTCTAGAAATTGCCTGTTTGAACATCTCTGTAGGTATTTTAAAACAAACGGGTACCTGTAATTGCTGTTTTTTTGCTACCTTTGCAGCGGATATTTTATTGATATGAGAATGGCTAAGAATTTTTTCCGCTTGTTATTGCTATTGCTGAGTGGTGTGGACCTCTACGCAGCAGATGTACCGCAGTTCAAGACTCCCAGTGTGAGGCTTCCGAATAGTGAAATCAAGGCCATCTTCCGTAGTAATGATGGTTTTCTGTGGCTTGGTACTGGCATTGGACTGGTGCGCTACGATGGATACGAGGCGGTGAGTTTTCCTTCGCCAGTGACGGAATTAGTGAAGAGTCCCAACGCGTATGTGGACTATATCACGGAGTATCCTAAGGGCAAGCTGTGGGTTCGCATGTCGAATGGAATGTCGGTATTTGACACGCAGAAAGAGCAATATGTGCAGATTCAGAATGAATACATGTCAGGTCTGGGCATTAAATCTGTTCCGTGGTACGTCTTTGCCGACAGTCACCAGCGACTATGGGTGGCTTATCATGGTGGATATCTGGCATGTAGGGATTCCACTGGACACATGACAGACATTACTCCCACGCTTCAGGGTAACGGCATAGGGCGTGAGGTGACCACTATCCGCGAGTATCCTGAGGGTATCATCATTGTTTATAGCGACGGCAATATGGTATGTATGGACGCAACTACCACTCGCCAGCGTTGGCATACGGTTATTGATCAGCCTGTGCAGGGTGAGATATTGCTGTTTGCTGACAGCAAAGGGCTGATATGGCTCTATAGCTATAAATGGATAAAATACTATAACCCTAAGGAACAGACTTGGGGGCACAGGGTTGATTTCGACTCCAAGAACTACAATGGCATTCATGCCATCTGCCAAGACATGAAAGGCAATGTTTGGGTGGGACGTGAACGGTGTCTTGAAATCTATGACGGACACTATGAGCTGGTGCAGAGGCTGCTACACTCCAACCATGACGAGCGAAGTATTCCCTATAATACCATCACGGCACTGCTCGCCGACAATAATGGTACGGTATGGGTAGGCTGTCAGCGTAACGGCATTGCCTACTATCATGAGAGCATCTACAAGAGCGACTTCCATGCGGCCGATGATGTTACTACCATCGTGTCAGGCCCCGACGGGAGGATATGGTTAGGTACGAACTCGAATGGACTGATACGGTGGAATCCCAAGACTGGTGAACAACAGCTGTTTGGAACAGCAGCGGGACTTCCCAGCAATACCGTCGTCAGTCTGTTACCAGCCCGCGATGGGCAGCTGTGGATTGGCACCTACCTCGGCGGACTGTCGTGCTACGACGGTCGCACGTTTCGTAACTATGATGTGGCGCAGAATGGGTTGGCCAACGCCAATATATGGGCGCTGACGGAAGACGGTGAGGGCAATATCTGGATAGGAACATTGGGTGGAGGTGTGCAGTCGCTGAACCCACAGACGGGCGTTTTCACTACCTATAATGAGAAAAACACCTCATTTCCCATCGATGTCATCGCCTCGCTCTGTGCGGCACGCGACGGCAGCATCTATGTGGCAACGATGTCGACCGGCATTTATGTGAAACGCAAGGGTGAACCTCTGAAACCATTAGGCAAGTCCGCCCAGATGGAGCAGTTCATATACCAGATACGCGAAGACGCGAAGGGCCGTCTGTGGATGGCTACACATAGTGGCCTATTTCGCTACGACCCTCAGGCAGACTCGGTCAGCAGTATCCCCCTCATCAGTCACACACCCACACCCATTGTCTATGGACTGGCAGAGGATGCTGAAGGCAACATCTGGACGATGACCGACTGCGAGGTGTTCCGCATCGACCGGGAGGGCAACCAGCAAGTATTCAACGAGAACGATGGATTGAAGATTGGCTCCTTCAACAGTAATGCCATCCATATCACCCCAGATGGTAACGTGCTGACGGGTTCGCTGTTTGGAGTCAACATCATCCGTCCT
>CADBSN010000261.1 GCA_902797255.1 uncultured Bacteroidales bacterium
CGACACTTACGCAGATCCTAAGACTTGGGAAGAGAAGGCAAAAGACCTCGCAGGTCGCTTCATCAAGAACTTCGACAAGTACACAACGAACGCAGCTGGTAAGGCTCTCGTTGCAGCTGGTCCAAAGCTCTAATACGACAAGACCTCTCATAGAGGAACTACATAACGAAAGGCGACATCCAACCACGGATGCCGCCTTTCATTTGTCTTCTATTTTGCTAATCCAGATAACCAGCCTTCTTCAGTTCGCCATAGGCAAGGTCGCATTCATTCCACCACGCTTGGCCGAACCTGCGGATTAAGGGTTCTTTGAGAAATTGATAGAGCGGAAGGGAAAGCTTGCAACCCAGTTCTACACCACAGCGGCAGATATCCCACTTGTCGTAGTTGACCCCTATCGAGCCAGCTACTTCTTTCAAACGGACAGGATAGAGATGACACGAGATGGGCTTCTGGAAATGTGTTCGTCCCTCACGATAGGCACGGTCGAGTACACAATAGCAGGTACCATCGGTTTCGTGGTTGGCAAACACACAATCTCTATCGTTGACGATACTGGTGACCAACTCACCCGAACGATCAGGATAAACGATGCCTTGTGCTTCAATCACTTCACGAGCCTCTGGGGTCAGTTCGTCCCACACGACCTCCATCGCCTCTTCTATCTCTGCGATCTCCTCTTCTTCTACTGGAGCACCAGCATCACCTTCAACACAACAACAACCTTTACACACATTTAAATCGCAACAGAAATGCTGCGAGAAGAGGTCGAGCGAAACAAGAGTATCTTGGATTTCAAGCATTTTGAAAAATGAAAACAGTAATTAAGAAGTGAAAGAAGTGACCGGAGTACTATGCATTTATTTTTTCGAGTAGTTCTATGATTCGCTGCCGCATCTGATGATATTGAGGTGCTGATTTGAAGTCAGTATTACGACGAATCATCTGTTCTACGGCTGCCTGACTATGCTGATAACACGAGAGTTCGTTATCCATCTGTTGTGCATGTGCTGCATGGTTCCTGATTTCTTTCTCACGTCCTCTACGAAGAATGGTACATACAGGATTGACGACATCCATCACAATATTATCCATGATGTGGTGCCCTTGCATGAAGAGATACACGTTATCAGGTGTAAGTCCCAACTGGGTAAGTTCTTCCTTAAGTGGCTGTAGCTTCCCTTTAGCTTCTGGTATATGCTGTTGAAGCCAAGCAATCTTCTGGTTTACGGTTCGTCTTAAACGATCCAATGCCTCTTCAGGATTGGCCAGATTCAACTTGTGAACAGTCGCAATGTTACATAGAGCCGTCAGCGGAAACTCGTTTGCACGATTGTTACGATAAAGCCACATGGCCCATACGAACAAGTCGTAGATATTACGTGAATAGGCTGAGAGGTAGGCCACAAAATCAAAAATCTTCTTATCGTTCAGAGTAGCCATCACACACACATTATGCAAACTTTCCGCATAACATTGGTAGTTCTCTATAGCATAGACATAGGTGTGAACGATGAATGGATTGTTGTTGATTTCGCGACTGGTAGATGTTGCATCCTGAAGTAGATAATCAAGGTCAGCATCCACACAGGCAATCATGCTAGTTCCGAGCCCTTTTCCTAAGTTATTAGTGATAGCAGACTTCTTTCCTCTACTGAGGTTGGAGCGCGACGGCAGGACAATCTCAAACCCTAAATCATCGGTCTCAAACTCAGACAACACATCGCGCCAAAAGAAGATGTCATCGTAACTTTCAACGTATACGATGACTTTATGCTTCTTCCACTTCGGGCGCATGTGATTCGCAGCCTCGAAGTAGCGTGAGTTGACATTTTCTACAAGTCGCTTCGACACTATCTATCACTAACCTATAACCGTTAACCAATAATCTTTACTTAACCGTGACGTCTTCCACCTCGGTCACAATGTCCATCCATCCGTCCATGATAAGGGCAGGCGAATGAGTTGATAGGATAATCTGCACATTCGGGTTGAGTTCACGAATGAGGTTGAGCAGTCCTTTCTGCCATTCAATATGGAGGCTTATCTCGGGTTCGTCCATGAGCAAAGCATAGTGCTCGCCGTTTTCGACAAGTACCGTCAGCATGATGACCAGTATCTGCTTCTCGCCCGATGAGAGCTGATAAGGAGTCAACACTTCACCGTTCTGGAAGAACTGAATCTCGTTACTCTTACGGTCGATGGTCTTGTTGGTGTCCTTGAAGAGTTCGTCAACGATATTCTGGAACTTCGTCTTTGGTGCAGACACCAACGCAGCCTTCATCTGATCTTCAGGATTGCCGCTTGTGAGCATCTCAATAATCTGGTTACCGATATTCACCTGATAGTCGAGATAACGCTTCTGAAGCTTGTATATCTGCCAATCCAGTTCAGTCTTGACACGGGTATCAGCCAGTTTTTCAAGCAGATTACTATTTAGCAGCGGACGATCGAACGAACGGATGACATCAAATTTAATGCTGGTGGCATCTTCCGGATAGAGTTTGATGGTTATACCCTGCGCCACTTCGCCCGCTTGCATCTCACCGTTGTCAATGAGTTTCAGCGATTTAGCTGAGTGGTTTATGATGGTACTTTTACCCACCCCATTAATACCACTCAGTATGTTAACCTGTGGATTCAGCTCCCACTTGATGTGTTTACCTCCCTTCCACAGGGCTTTGATCTCGATGCTTTGAATGTATTCTGCCTGTTTCATGTCTTAGCCAATAGTTACAAGGAACTTTTCGAAGTTCTTCTTCTTTGTGGCATCCATAATGAGGAAGAAGTCGATAATTGCCCAAATTCCACAACCTCCACCTGTTAGGAATTTTGCAATACCCAACCCTATATCCCCAATAAAGATACGGTCGATACCACTAAAACCGAAAAATGCCAAAAATGAGAGCAAAAGTGCTGTTGTCGGATCTTTTATCTCCATTGCCGATACAGCCATTTCACGATCTGCTGGCAGACTTTCCAAACGTTCCCTTATCATAGGAATTGCATCTGCTGGGAACTTTTCACCTTTAGTTGAAAGAAAAAGATTAATTTTTTCTGCATCCATAATTTTATCTGTTTTAAAATTTGAAATAAATATTATCAAGAAAATTGTCAGATACGACAAAAATACATTAACTACAATCTCAATATTCTCTACACATCAATATTCACCGAGTAGTTGATAGAATCTCTTAAGATTCTTCTTTTTTGTGGCTCCCATAATAAGGAATAGATCGATGAGCCACCAGATACAGACAAATGGCGTTATAAGAAACCACCCGATTCCAAACGTTAATGTGCTGACTATCGCATTGATGGTGTTGCCAAAAAGATTAACGACTAATTTGCCGACACCTAGGCCGATGTCACCAATGTAAAAACGGTCTATACCTATCCAACCAAGGAATATGGATAATAAAAAAGCAACCATCGGGCTTTTAAAATCGATTGCCGCAATAACTGATTCACGCTCATTAGGCAAGGCCTCTAACCGCTGTTTGATGGCAGGAATTGATTCAGAAGGGAAATTGTCGCCCTTTGAAACAATAAACAAATTAACTTTGTCTGCATCCATAATTGTGAATTACTTTAAATTGATATTTACGTTGCAAAGATAATTGATTATTCTGAAACCACCAAACATTTCGCTTTTTCTTTGCAAAAAACATCAATATTATCAAATTGTAACGTGTTCTGCATTGCAGATTGGGTTTTTATTATTAACTTCGCAGTCGATAGCCAAAACAAGAAGGCACATGGAAGCAATTTGGACTTTTGCAAAAGAAAACATTCAACTAATCAGCCTCATCATTGGATTAATCGGCGTCGTTGTAGCAGTCTTGTCGCTGATGCAAGAGCTGAAAAAGCGGA
The DNA here is from genome assembly GCA_902797255.1 of uncultured Bacteroidales bacterium. GTDB lineage: Bacteria > Bacteroidota > Bacteroidia > Bacteroidales > Bacteroidaceae > Colivivens. The sequence continues at coordinate 3,874 of CADBSN010000261.1, forward strand.
AGAGACAAAAGAATAATCAATCTGAAAAATGTGATTAAACGATTCATACAAAAGGACATGAAAACAAATTATGAAATTCGCTATGCGGCCCATCCTGAGGACGCAAAGCATTATGACACCCAAAGGTTGCGTCGTGACTTCCTCATTGAAAAGGTGTTCGCAGCCGATGAAGTGAATTTGGTTTATTCTATGTACGATCGCATGATTGTAGGTGGAGCAATGCCAGTAAACGAACAATTGAAGTTAGAGGCAATCGACCCTTTGAAGGCACCTTATTTCACGACCCGTCGTGAGATTGGCATCTTCAACGTAGGTGGTGCAGGTTGCGTAAAGGTGGGCAACGAGACCTTCGAGCTAGACTATAAGGAAGCTCTTTACATTGGACGTGGTGAACGCGATGTGGTATTCTGCAGCAAGGACAGTAGTCAACCTGCTAAGTTCTACATCAACTCTACAACGGCACATAAGGAGTACCCTTGTAAAAAAGTGACAAAGGCAGATGCTGACGTGCTGGCTCTTGGATGCCTTGAAGATAGCAATGACCGTGTCATCAACCGCATGATTGTGCAGAAAACACTTGACAGTTGCCAACTGCAGATGGGTATGACTGAACTAAAACCAGGAAGTGTGTGGAACACCATGCCTGCCCACATTCACAGTCGCCGCATGGAAGCATACTTCTATTTCGAAGTGCCCGAAGATCAGGCGGTTTGCCATTTCATGGGCGAGATTGAAGAAACTCGTCACATCTGGATGAAGGGTGACCAAGCTGTGCTCAGCCCAGAATGGTCTATTCACTCAGCCGCAGCAACCCACAACTACACCTTCATCTGGGGTATGGGTGGTGAGAACCAAGACTACGGTGATCAGGATTTCTATAAGATTACAGACTTGAAGTAATACATCATAATTATGACCAACATTTTTTCACTTGAAGGCAAGAATGCCTGGATTACTGGTGCAGCTTACGGAATCGGCTTTGCAATTGCAAAAGCTTATGTAGAGGCCGGTGCGAGGATGATTGTGTTTAATGTGCGCTCAGAAGAAGCTGTACAGAAAGCACTAGCCAGTTACCATGAAGCTGGCATCACAAACGTGAAAGGCTATGTATGTGACGTGACTGACGAGGTAGCTGTGAAGGCTCTCGTAGAGAAGATACACCAGGAAGTAGGTCAAATCGATATTCTGGTCAACAATGCAGGTATCATCAAACGTATTCCTATGCACGAAATGGCACGTGCTGAGTTCCAGCAAGTAATTGATATAGACCTCGTAGCACCTTACATCGTTTCAGCAGCTGTACTACCAGAGATGATGGAACGTCGTGAAGGTAAGATTATCAATATCTGCTCTATGATGTCTGAACTGGGGCGTGAGACTGTCAGCGCTTATGCAGCAGCAAAAGGAGGTCTGAAGATGCTCACTCGCAACATCTGCTCAGAATATGGTGAATATAACATCCAATGTAACGGTATAGGTCCCGGATATATCGCAACTCCACAGACTGCCCCCCTACGAGAGAAGCAACCAGATGGTAGCCGTCATCCTTTCGATTCATTCATCTGCGCCAAGACTCCAGCCGGACGTTGGCTCGCCCCAGAGGAACTGGGTGGACCTGCCGTATTCCTCGCTTCGCATGCCTCAGATGCGGTGAACGGACACATTCTGTATGTTGATGGTGGAATCCTTGCTTATATCGGTAAGCAACCGAAGTAAAGTTTAAAGTTTATAGTCGACAGTATAAAGTTATACCATGAGGAAATTAATCCTTCTCGATGCCTATGCGCTGATCTTTCGGGCATATTATGCTTTGATACGATCACCACGTATCAATAGTAAGCGCATGAACACATCTGCCATATTTGGGTTTGTAAACACACTTGAGGAAGTACTGAAAAAGGAGAATCCTGATTATATCGGTGTGGCCTTCGACCCTAAAGGGGGCACATTCCGTCATGAAATCTATCCCGCATACAAAGCTCAACGCGAGGAAACTCCAGAAGATATACGCATTGCCGTACCTTATATAAAAAAAATATTAGAGGCATATCATATCCCTGTGTTGGAGATTCCGAGATTCGAAGCTGACGATGTAATCGGCACTTTGGCCACGAAAGCATCGCAGAATGGTGATATCATGACATACATGATGACCCCTGATAAAGATTATGGGCAGTTGGTGAAGGACAATGTGAAGATGTTACGACCTCGACATGGTAGCAACGAATTCGAATTGATGGGACCGTCTGAAGTATGCGAGAAGTATGGTATTCAGTCACCACTACAGGTGATTGACCTCTTAGGCCTGATGGGTGACGCATCCGATAATGTACCAGGATGTCCTGGAGTAGGAGAAAAAACTGCCGTGAAACTCATCAACGAATTCGGAGGAATCGACCAACTAATCAACCGCTCAAGCGAAATCAAGGGAGCATTGCGTCAGAAAGTAGAAGAGAATGTGGAAGGTATCAGATTCTCAAAACTACTCGTTACCATCAAAACAGATGTGCCCATCGAACTTGACCTTGACTTGCTAAGTAGGAAGCCAATAGATGTAGAACAGCTGAAACTGCTTTTCGAAGAACTTGAATTCCGCACGATGTTGCAACGAATCGTAGGAGGCAAACAAGAAAGTAAGCCATCTTCTCCTCAATTCGCACCGATCCCATCGAACGGACAACTAGATCTTTTCGCCACTTATGAGCCTTATGATGCGAATCAAACAAAAGAGGCGCAAAGGGTAGACATAGTTGCTTCACCTCATACAGTAGCTAGTCTTTTCGATACTCAGACGTTCAACACATACAAGGACACGCCTCATCACTATCACCTGATAGACACTGAAACAAAAATCGTCGATTTCATCGAGAAAGTCAAGACTTCAGAGATACTTTGCCTTGATACAGAAACCACGAATACTGAGGCCATGTTAGCCGAATTGGTGGGCATGAGCTTTGCGATCAAGGAAGGAGAAGCATATTATGTTCCTGTACCAGCAGATCGAGCAGAGGCACAGCGTATTGTAAACAAACTCAAGCCGCTTTACGAGAACGAATCAACCTTGAAGGTTGGACAGAACCTCAAGTACGACATCATGGTACTTGCCCATTATGGTGTCGAAGTGAAAGGCAGGTTGTTCGATACAATGATTGCTCATTACATCCTTAAACCCGAGATGCGTCACAACATGGACTATATGGCTGAAGTGTATCTCAACTACCAAACCATCCATATCGACGAACTCATCGGTCCTAAGGGTAAGGGTCAGTTGACAATGCGCGATGTAGCACCAGAAAAGGTGTGCGACTACGCTGCTGAAGACGCAGACATCACACTGAAACTGAAATCGAAATTGGAAGCAGAGTTGAAAGCAGAAGGGCTTTACGAACTCTTTGAGACGGTAGAGATGCCTCTCGTGCCTGTGTTGGCACAGATGGAACGTAACGGTGTAAGGATTGACGTGAACTCGCTGGCCGAAACATCCAAGACATTCTCGAACCAAATGAACGAGATCGAACATGAGGTGTATGAATTGGCAGGAATGGAGTTCAATATCTCATCACCTAAGCAGGTAGGCGAAATCCTGTTCGACAAGATGAAGATTGTGGAGAAAGCCAAGAAGACTAAGACAGGACAATATGTGACCTCGGAAGAAGTACTACAAAGCCTGAAAGGAAAGCATGTCATCGTAGAGAAGATACTCGACTATCGCGGTTACAAGAAATTGCTGTCTACCTATATCGACTCGCTGCCTCAACTCATTAATCCCAAGACTGGACATATCCACACCTCATATAATCAAGCCGTTACGGCAACGGGACGACTCAGTTCGAGCAATCCGAACCTGCAGAATATTCCGATTCGCGATGAGAACGGAAAGGAAGTACGTAAAGCATTCATCCCAGACGAAGGGTGCCTGTTCTTTTCTGCCGATTATAGTCAAATAGAACTGCGCATCATGGCCCATCTCAGTGGCGATGAACACATGATTGAGGCTTTCAACACAGGTTACGACATCCATGCAGCAACTGCATCGAAGATCTTCAAGAAGCCTATTGAGGAAATCACTTCCGATGAGCGTCGTAAGGCCAAGACAGCCAATTTCGGTATCATCTACGGCATCACCACCTTCGGATTGGCCGAACGCATGCAGGTGAGTCGTGGAGAAGCAAAAGAGTTGATAGACGAGTATTTCACCACCTACGCCAAGGTGAAAGAATATATGGACAAATCCATCAATACTGCACGTGAGAAGGGGTACACGGAAACATTGTTCGGACGTCGCTGTCACCTGCCTGACATCAATAGTCATAATGCCGTTGTACGCGGTTATGCCGAACGTAATGCCATCAATGCCCCGATTCAGGGTACAGCCGCCGACATCATCAAAGTTGCGATGATTAACATCTATCAGCGAATGCAACGCGAACATCTTCAGTCGAAAATGATATTGCAAGTACACGATGAACTCAACTTCAACGTTGTTCCATCAGAAAAGGAAATAATGCAAAAACTAGTGATTGAAGAGATGGAACATGCATTCAAGATGAGAGTACCCCTTGTAGCCGATTCGGGATGGGGTGTCAACTGGCTTGAAGCTCATTAAAACGGGATAATGACCCAATTCCCAATAGTTTTTGGCGAAAATACCACGAAACATTATTCATAATAATCCCTAACTTTGCACCCGAAAATCAACCCGATTTTATGAGTTAAAAAACAAAACTAAATACAAATCATTTATCATGGAAATTATGAAAAAAACTATCACTTTTTCTCTTCTGGCTGCAATGGCAGTAGGAACAGTCTGTGCCCAAAGCGATAAGTCGGGCTACCCTATCACCCCTGTGCCATTTACTGCCGTCAAAGTTACGCCCAACACGTTCTGGGGACAACGCCTACAGGCTAGCCGCGATGTCACGATTCCTCTTGCATTCAGTAAATGTGAATCAGAGCATCGTTACGAGAACTTTGAACAGGCAGCAGAACACATTAAAGACCCTAGCAAAACATTTAAAGTAACAATGGGTTATTCGTTCGACGATACCGACCCCTATAAGACCCTTGAAGGTGCAGCATACCTGATGCAGACTCACCCAAACGCAAAGATCAATGGTGAACCTATCGACAAGTACTGCGATAAGGTGATTGCCATCATCGCAGCGGCTCAAGAACCTGACGGTTACCTTTACACTGCTCGTACACAGAATCCTGCACAACCTCACAACTGGGCAGGTACAAAGCGTTGGGAGTTGGTGGAAGACCTCTCACATGAGTTCTACAATCTCGGCCACCTCTGCGAAGCTGCTGTGGCACATTATAACGCAACAGGTAAGAAAACCCTGCTCAATATCGCCATGAAATATGCAGATTGTGTATGCAAGGAAGTTGGTAGCAAGCCTGGTCAGGCAAAAGTAGTTCCTGGTCACCAGATTGCGGAGATGGGGTTGGCTAAACTTTATACCGCTACAGGAGACAAGAAATATCTGGAGCAGGCAAAGTATTTCCTTGACCAGCGTGGTCAACGTGATCCATCTTGGACACGCAGACGTGGCGGCATGTACGATGCAGACGGCTATCTGCACAAAATTGACGAATACGCTCAAAGTCACAAGCCTGTGCTTCAGCAGGACGAAGCCGTAGGTCATGCTGTTCGTGCAGGATATATGTATGCAGGTATGGCGGACGTAGCAGCTCTCACAGGTGATAAAGGCTATATTGACGCTATCGACCGCATCTGGGAGAATATCGTTGGCAAAAAATATTACCTTACAGGAGGTGTTGGTGCTACCTCTTCAGGCGAAGCATTCGGAGGTAACTACGAACTGCCGAACATGAGTGCTTATTGTGAGACTTGTGCCGCTATCGCACAGGTATACCTCAACTACCGACTCTTCCTCCTTCATGGTGAGAGCAAATACTACGATGCCCTTGAGCGTACATTATATAATGGTGTACTTAGCGGCATCTCAATCGACGGCGGTAAGTTTTTCTATCCTAACCCTCTACAGTCAATGGGGCAACACCAGCGTCAAGCTTGGTTCGGATGCGCTTGCTGTCCTTCCAACGCTGCACGTTTCATCCCTTCATTCCCACAATATATCTATGCAGTGAAAGGCAATGCGTTCTATGTGAACCTCTTTGCAGGGAATGAGACAACCGTGAAAGTGGGCGGTAAGGCTGTCACAATGCAACAGACCACCAACTACCCATGGGACGGCGACATCACGATGACCATGAAGAAGGCTTCAAGCCAGTTCGCCTTGAAGATCCGTATCCCAGGATGGGTACGCGGTCAAGTGGTACCAAGCGACCTTTATTATTATAATGATGGCAAGAGCCTCAAATACAGCATCAAGGTGAATGGTCAGCCTGTTGAGAGTGAACTTGAAGACGGTTACTTCGTTATCAACCGTAAGTGGAAGGCTGGCGACAAGGTTGACGTGCACTTCGACATGGAACCTCGCCTCGTTCGTGCAAACGGAAAGGTAGAAGCAGATAAGGGTCGTGCAGCTATCGAACGTGGACCTCTAGTTTATTGTGCAGAATGGCCTGACAACACCTGTGACGTACTCAGCGTACTGCTCAATCAAGAGCCTCGGTATCAGTTGGGACATGTCACCATCGCAGAAACCGAAGTACAAACCTTGGTGACAGGTGCACAGACCTTGAAGTTCGATGACCGTGGACGTCTCACGGTGACCGACGAACGTCTCACCCTTATCCCATATTACGCATGGGCACACCGTGGAAACGGTAATATGGCAGTTTGGTTGCCAATCGACCTCAGTGCATCTAAACCTGCTCTGCCACCATCGATTGCATCACAATCAAAGGTAACTGCTTCACAGCGTAACTTGCCTTCGCTGAGCGCTATCAACGACCGGTTGGTTCCGGCTGACGGAAACGACCGCAGTATCCCTTATACTCATTGGTGGCCAAAGACCAACTCTACAGAGTGGCTTGCTTATGAGTTTAAGGAGGTAACAGAAATTTCCACTTCTACAGTCTACTGGTACGACGACCAGCCTTGGCAGGGATGTAAGGTACCAGACTCTTGGAAACTCTACTACAAGGATGCTTCAGGCAATTGGGTAGAAGTGAAGAACCCATCAGGCTATCCAACCGATAAGGGTGTCGCATGTACCGTAAGCTTCGATGCTGTGAAGACCACAGGCGTGAAACTCGAACTCGTCCAGCCATCCGACAAGTCTTGTGGACTGTACGAGTGGAGCGTGAAATAAACAGTAACAAAACAGATAAAAAGGATGCATTTGGCATCCTTTTTTTATTTAACAGAATCACCTTTACGCCCTACTACAAGGCCTTCAATAAGATTCTGCCTACAAAGCCATCGCATTCAACCAAATCGACCCGAATTCTCAATTAAATGAGAACAAAGCCGTATGGAGCGATGGATGGTTCTGCGATTCATACCCGATAATGCAACGGCCTAACAAAAAAGACAATTTTGTAAGTTATTTCGGGAAATGACTTGACAAACAAAAATGTTTGCGTTATTATAAAAGAAGAGAAAAGTTAAGAGTGAAAAAAGAAAAAGGGTAGAAATCGTAAAAAATGGCAAATGGTAAATAGTTAAATGGACAAAAATGCGTTTAAGCGGAGCAAAGAACAAATAAATTTGTTTTTTCGAGGCCTAGCATTTTGCGCAAAGCGAAATAATTTACTATCTTTGCACCATAATATTAGGGCTAAAGGCTAAAGAAAAGAATAGATTATGTTGACAGAAAAAGAATGCGAGGTGATGAACTCACTGAAGAAAGACACAATGATGGAGGCATTGGGAATGGTGTTTATCCCTACTGACGATGACATGGTTGTGGTGAAAATGCCGATATCGAGGTCCACACGTCAACACATGGGCATCGTACATGGGGGAGCTTATCTAGCTCTAGCTGAGACTGTGGCAGGTGCTGGTTCACTTCATGTAGCTGGTATGGAAGCCAAAGTTTGTGGAATCGAAGTATCTGGTAATCATGTGATGATGTCGCCTTTCGAAGGGTATGTGATTGGATATGGTACGGTCATTAGTGCTGGACATACAATCCATGTGTGGAACGTAGATGTGAAAGACGAAGAGGGTAACTTGCTGTCGACGATAAGAGTGGTGAATCGGATTGAGAACACCCACTCTAACCTCGCAGGAGTAAAAGATGAGAAATAAGAAGTAAGAGAACAAAGATATATGAAAAAACTATTGTTTTTGAGCGTGCTGCTATTGGCATTAACGTCATGCATAGAGACAAAGAAAGGTGATGGCGAAGCAGAGAAGGACAGTCTGGCCATAGCAGATAGACAAACTATTGAAGTGGGCATCGTAGGTGACGGCACTTCGATGCATTCGTTGGAATTTGTCAGTCAGTCGGGTGATACCCTTTATATTGTCTATGAAAACAATGCTGTGGGTGGTCTGGCGTGTGGCGATCTCATCAGCGTGGAATATTCCGAAGGTGATGAAGAACTGAACGCCCAGTATATCGTAAATCTCACGGCATTGTGCAATAGTTGGGTTGCCAGCGACAAGTATGGTAACAGCTATCTTACCCTCGACAAGAACGGTGGTGCATCATACGTAGGTTCTGACTTCCCTTATAAGAAGTGGACTATCTGCGACGGATGTCTATATTTGACAAAAGACGAAACCACAGACAAGTTCGACATCGTGCTCCTGACAGAAGACAGTCTCCTGTTGAAGATGGATGAAGAAGAATCTGTCATCCCTTTTGCTAAAACAGATCACGTTCCAGTCTTTAAATAAAAACAAAATTTGAGTTATGAGACAAATCGTAATGCTTGTAGTTGCATGCCTGACATGCTTCTCCCTTGATGCCAAGAAGCCGAAAGAGAAGACCGACCGCGAAGTGTGGGTGGACATCATGTATCAGATGGCAGAGCCCGTCATGAGGAATATGGCAGAGGGTCGTCTTCAGCAGGTGATGGATACCGTTGGAGGCCGTAAGAATCTGGAGTTGTCGCCTACATGGGACAATCGCGATAAGAAGGTGGCATACATGGAAGCATTCGGTCGTCTGTTAGCTGGCCTTGCCCCATGGTTGAATCTGCCTGATGACGATACGCCAGAAAGTGCAAA
>CADBSN010000262.1 GCA_902797255.1 uncultured Bacteroidales bacterium
ACCCTCGACTCTTGACTCTCGACCCTCGACTCTTGGCCTTTGGAGTTACGACAGAAGAATTGCAGTTTGCTGTTCTTCACCTCTGCCTTCATTTCAATGAACGATTCGTGCTGATAGCTGATGCCATGCTTAAACGCATTCTCGATGAAGGTGATGAGCAGGAGCGGAGGTATCTGCTTGTTGGGCACGTCCGTGGGGAGGTCGAGTGTGATGCGCACCTTGTTCGTGTAGCGCAGTTGCATCAGCGAGACATAATGTTGGATGAAGTCGAATTCTTGCGATAGGGGAACGCCCTGCTTGTTACCCTCGTAGAGTACGTAGCGCATCATTTTCGACAGTTCAACGATGGTTTCCTGTGCTTTCGCAGGGTCTATATCCACGAGGGCATGGATATTGTTAAGGGTGTTCATGAAGAAATGCGGATTGATCTGATAGTGCAGATACTCTAACTGCTGTTCCAGATTCTCGCGCTCCAGTTCGGCCAGTCGTTTGCGATCGTCGCGGCTGCGGAACCAGCCCTTGATGCCGAGGTTGGCACCGAACATCAGAATAAGTATCACGATGGCAAGAATGTCGTGCTCACCTATAATAGGTGGCGGTGTCATGTGTCGGGGTAGATGAACCGGTGGCGCATCGGGCTTTGTCAATCCTGATTGATGTGGACGGGGATGGTCGGCCATCTCCATGTTAGGCGGTGGACGATGCCCCATCGGTTTCGTCAATTCGGGTCTGCTGCTACATTGATAGACCGTGAAGGCTGCGATGACTACAACTATGATGGAGAAGTAGGCGATGCGTTTGTTACGGTATATCAGCAGTGGTGCTAACAGAAAGTTATGGACTAGGAACAGCAGGAGGAAGACAGCGAGCTTGCGCCACACGAGAAGCACTTCCTCCCAGTCGAACGGTATATACGCATCGTTCATCACACGTACATACAGGCTCAGTATGGGAGCGAGAAAGAGTAATCCCCACACAGCCAAGTATATCAGATTTTCCTGTAACGACTGCTTCATAATGAAAAATAAAGTTTATAGTTTAAAGGCAGTTATTAAAGTTTATAGTGTAAAGTCTTAAACTTTGAACTCTTGAACTTTGAACTCTTGAACTCTTAAACTGACTATCAACTATTAACTATCAACTTTTAACTATATCCCTTCTCCCCTTAGAGGGGGAGTTAGAGGGGGTCTTTTTTACCATCTTCCTCCACCTCCGCTGGCAGTATAGTTAGATAGGCTGACGTTTGAACCGCCTGTGGTGGTGGGGGAGATGTTGCCCATACCGCCGAAGATGCTGGTTCCGCCGCTCACGCTGACACCCGATTTCACGGTTGGCTTGGCCGATGCCGAAACGACAAGGGGTGTGCCTCCGCTAGAAGGAGTCTTGAAGGCAAACGTCTCGTTTCCGTTCGTAAGCGAGTACCAAGTGTTCTTGCTCCATGAGGATGAGGAGTAGCAGGCTTGTGTGAGGCTGGCTCCCGATTCCAATCCACCGATAGCCACGATGGTGCCGCCTGTGATGTAGAGTTTCTTCTGCGCCTCGCTGTTGGCATCGATACCCAGTTCGGGTGATGACTTACCGATGGTATAGACCAGTCCTCCGTTGATGTAGAAGTTACCGTTTGCATCGAGGCCGTCGTTACCGGTAGAGTAGCCCATGACCTGTCCGCCGTTGATGGTGAAGTTGCCTGCCGAGTTGATGGCATCGTCGCTGGCCTGAACGGACACCTGTCCACCGCTGATGGTGATGGTACCCTTCGACTCCAGACCCTCATGGTTCTTGGAATACACGCTGAGCGTACCGCCTGTGATGGTGATATTCCCATCGGCCTTCACGCCTTTTGCGTATTTATGGCTGGATGACGAACTGCCTCCGCCGCCCCAAGGGCCACCTCCGCCCCAGGGGCCACCTCCACCACCGGAGGATGAACCGTAGTTCGATCCTTGTGACTGTGCATCGATGATTCCGCCGCTGATGGTGAGTGTGCCGTCCGAGTTGATGGCACGTCCGCCCTGTCCGCTGTTGGTCAGCGTGAGTGTACCTCCGCTGATGTTGATGGCCTGATCGCTCTTCAGACAAGCGCTGGCAGAGAGGTCAGTTGCGTCGGAGGTGTCGGTTCCTCCTGAGTTGGTCACGGTGAGAACGGTCGTGTCGCTCGTTTCGTTGATGAAAAGTGTACCTGCAGCCTTCACACCCTTCGTTGCCGTGGCTGTGGTGCTGATGTTGAGTGTACCGCCTTGCAAGTAGATGTTGCCGCTATCCTCATCGTCATGATCTGTGGTTTCGCCAGTCGAAGTCGTACCGTCTAAATCGCACTGGATGCCGTCGTCACCCACACCGCTGATGCTCACGTTGCCGCTCTCCATCAGGAAGTACTCATTGCACGAGATACCGTCACCCATCGCCTTGGTGATGTTCAGCGTCAGGTTCTTCACTGCGATATAGTCGCCGCTTTTGATGCCGTGCTTGGTGTTGCTGACGATGTTCAGCGTGCCGTTTCCTTGCAGATGCAGCTGTCCTTTGCTGTAGATGCAGGCTTTCTGCTCACCGCCCGTTCCGTCGGTCAGCGTGTTCACCGTATTTTTCTTCGCGCTGAGTTTGATGCGCTTACCGTTCGTGATATTGATGGCAGCCCCCGATGGGTTGGTCAGGGTCAGTCCATCCAATGCTACCGAACACTTATAGGACCCCGTGAGTGCGAACTCGCCGTCAGTCGTAGTGCCGCTGAGCGTGTAGGTAATTTCATCGCCATCTACGGCTTCTGTGTTCGTCTGGTCGATGCTGACATGTGCACCGCTGACGGTCGGCTCTACATACTGAGCCACATTGCCAGCCACACAGACCGAAGCCCCTGTGCCGCTGTATGCCACCGTCACCGTGTTGTCTTTCACCTCAGAGCCGTCTACCTTCATTTCATCTACTTCGTTGAGTGTAAATATTTTGCCCATAACGGTCAGCGTCTGTCCGCCGTTGTAGGTCATCTCGCCTGCTTGAGCGGCAGGAAACTGATAGGTCACACTACCCATCCTTATGTTCAGGGTCTGGGCATGACAAGTGAAAATTGAAAATTGAAAATTGAAAATTGAGAATTGACCATTGGCAATTACGGTCAAAAGAAGTATTTTGAATAGCTTTGTCATCGTACCATCATTTTATAGGTTTTCTCCTTCGTCTTCACAATATAAACGCCCTTAGGCAATTGACCATTCAACGATTTACCATTTACCATTTCAACACCAACCTTTTTTCCTTGCAGGTCGTAGATTTCGATATAGTTATCGTTGTCGTTATTGTTCACGTTCTCAATACCAGCCGCCGTCTCGTCGTTTGTCGAGAAGTACATTTTCGCAAGGTTTGTAAGTGTGAACTGTTGGTCGCCCACCGTCAGCGTGTTCCCGTTGATGGTCATGGTTAGCGACGAAACTGGTATCGAAGCCTTTGCTCCGTCCGTAGTTTCAAAAGTCAGGTAAGGATAATCACTTCCCTCGCTTGCTTGCGCAGTCAGTGCTCCCACCAATACTGTTAGTAATAAAAAAAATCTTCGCATATATTTATTTTTAGAAGTTATCACTTTGTTCAACAAATGACTGCTGATGATTACATCCTCTAGTAACGTCGGAGCGAAGAGCGTAGCTCAAGCGGTAACTTCGAAGCCGTAAGGCTGCTAACTTCGTTAACTCCGTTTACTTCGTTCTCCACTCCCTCTTTTCGCTGCAAGTTTAGTATATTGCTGTCAATCCTCCAAATATTTTCAACGAAACTGTTGTTTTGTTCAACAAATCCATCTATTTCCCCTTCCTGTTTGTCCACATCCTGTTTGGTTTCTTTGGGAACCATCCCTTCTCTACACTCTTCCGTTGCGCAAAGAGTTCGCCGATGCCCATAGTGCAGAAACACGACAATTTGCATAATATGACATAATTCTTCTTCTATTTATTTCATCTTTTACTCTATTATAACTCTACTATATCTCTAATTATAAACTAGAGATGAATTAGAGATGAATTAGAGATATGATGAGAATTAGATGAGAACAATATGAGAATAATAGGAGATTCATCTGCTACCATTCAGCCCCCCTCTGCCCGCTGGGCATCTCCCCCTCTATGGGGAGACCAATTGGCCATTTAACTTTGAACCGATTGTTGCCACAATCTAATTGTTACCACAATCTAAAAAAATCACCATCGCCCCTTGATTAATCGCAATTTTAAGGTGTAGAATTTTGTGTGAAATGAAGAATTTTGTAACTTTGTGGCCAAATAACACTATAGAAAGATGATGAAGAGATTTTTGTTTTATTGTATCGCATGGTGCTTGATAATGGGCTTTGCGAATGGTCAAAAGGGGTTGGCTGCTGTGGATCTCACAAAGGCTGCCATTGTGTATAATGCTACCGATGCACCGCTGGTGAAACAGATGTCACAGGTGTTGGCTGATGATATTGAACGTGTTTCGGGTGTGAGACCAGAGATTAGTACACGGAAGATGAGCGGAGCTACTATCACCATTGGTACGGTGGCACAGACGGGTCGCCATCGTGAGTTGAAAGGTACATGGGAGCGCTATGCCATTGATACGAAGGATGGTAACATCTACGTGACAGGCTCTGATGCCCGTGGTCTGGCTTACGGTGTGTTGCATATCAGCGAGGCTATAGGCGTAAGCCCTTGGTATTGGTTTGCCGATGTGCCCGTAGACAGAACCAACAAACGGGTGTATGGCTATGCGGAAAACTGCGTGAGCGAGTCGCCTTCCGTTAAGTATCGTGGAATTTTCATCAATGACGAGGACTGGGGACTGAAGACTTGGTCGGCCAAGACTTATGAGAAGGATTTAGGCGATATAGGGCCTAAGACCTACGACCGTGTATGTGAACTGCTCCTCCGTCTGAAAGCAAATATGCTTGCCCCAGCTATGCATACCTGCACGGGCGCTTTTTATTCGCATCCTGAGAGTCAGAAGATGGCGGATAAGTGGGGTATTATGATTACGACTAGCCACTGCGAGCCTCTCTTGTTCAACAATGCTGCTCCTTCGGAGTGGGACAAGGCACGTGATGGTGAGTGGAACTATGAGACAAACAGCGCCACGATTCTGAAAAAACTCGATGATCGTATCCGTGAGACTGCCCAGTACGACAATATCTATACGATGGGGATGCGTGGGCTGCATGACGAGGCAATGAGGGGTAGTACTGACCCTAAAGACCGTGCCCGTACATTGGAAAAGGTATTTGCCAAACAACGTGAGATTCTTGTGAAATATAAACAGAAGAAAGTTGAGAAGCTACCACAGATATTTGTGCCCTACAAGGAGACGCTCGATATCTATGATGCAGGTCTTCGTGTGCCGGAAGATATCACCCTCGTATGGCCAGACGATAATTATGGTTATATGAAGCGTGTCAGCAACTCGGATGAGCAACGTCGCAGCGGTCGAAGTGGTGTGTATTATCACCTGAGTTATTGTGGCGTACCCCACGACAATCTGTGGATTCCGTCAACACCCCCCATGCTGATGTATGAGGAACTACTCAAAGCCTATACCGCTGGTGCCGACCGCTACTGGCTGCTCAATGTGGGTGACATCAAGCCTATGGAGGTTGAGATGCAGATGTTCATGGATATGGCCTATGACTTCCGTTCGTTCAGCTATAAGAATGCCAACACCTGTCAGGCTGAATGGCTGGCGAAGGTGTTTGGTGAGAAGCATCTGCAGGCTTTCCAGTTTATCCTTGACAACTATTATCGTCTGGCATGGGATCGCAAACCAGAGTTCATGGGCTACGAGATGGAATGGGACTCACCGGAATATAGCCGTCTCTACGATACCGATTTCTCTTTCCAGACGGGTTCGGCACAGAAACGGTTGACGGACTATCAGGATATCTGTTTTTCCTATGATGCCATTGAGCATGAACTGATGCCCGAACTGCGACCCGCTCTGTTCGAAATGCTTGGTTATGCTGTGCATTCTGCCTACCAGATGAACCGTAAATACCTCTATGCTCAGGCCAATCATGAGACGGGCAATATCCTATATGCTGAACAGTCGAAGGATGCCTGTCGTGAGATAGAAAGATTGCTGGAACGTTACAATACACAACTCAACGGAAAGTGGGATCAGATGATTTCTGAAGTGCCACCTGGCTATACGGCGCTTTATCACCAAATGCCCGAATACTCTGACAAACCTACCGATGCCTATCGTTTGCCCGATAATCAACGTCATCCTGAGTTTCGCCATCATATTGACCTCGCATCGCTCTCCGTAGCAGAGCCTTTCCGTTTGCTCGATGGTATCGGTACCGATTGGAAAGCACTTCAGATGGGGCAACCACTCGATTTGCAGGTTACTGGTAGCATGGACATAGCCATTACTAATATGCCGAAGAATGCTGATTCCATTTCGCTTTGCGTCTCAGTCGTTCCGATGTGGCCTGTAGCTACTGATCGTAGCAACTGTTTTGCTGTCAGCGTCGATCATGGTAAAGCTGTGGTCTGTGAGAATCGCTTCAAGGAATGGGGGCGTGAATGGAAAATACAAGTGCTTGAGAATCGTAAGGAATTTGTATTGATGCTGCCCCTTGATAGGAAACGTAATGACCACGTGATTACGCTTTCGATTGTTGATCCTGGTCAGATTATCCAGAAGATTACCTATCAATAATATTTATGAAAAAGATTCTTGTATCAATATTCACGGTCATGCTGATGATTCATGCGTATGGCCAAGAAATAAAGCTTACACCATGTGGCCCAGTACCAACGGAGAACCAGTTGAGGTGGCAGGATATGGAAATGTATGCGTTCATCCATTACTCTATGAACACCTACACCGATCAGGAATGGGGTTTCGGTAACGAGGCGCTGGAATTGTTTAATCCTTCTGATTTGGATTGCCGACAATGGGCGAGAGTCTGCAAGCTGGCTGGCATGAAGGGTATCATCTTCACTGCCAAACACCACTGCGGTTTCTGTATGTGGCCCTCGAAATATACGGAGTATTCGGTAAAGAATGTACCATGGAAGCAGGGTAGGGGTGATGTGGTACGTGAGCTGGCTGACGCATGCCGTGAGGAGGGCATGAAGTTCGCCGTCTATCTCTCACCGTGGGATCGTAATCACAAAGACTACGGTAAGCCAGAATATGTGACCTATTTCCGCAACCAACTGCGCGAATTGCTGACGCAGTACGGCGACATCTTTGAGGTGTGGTTCGATGGAGCCAACGGTGGTGACGGCTGGTATGGTGGTGCGAATGAGACGCGCCGCATCGATGGCAAGACTTATTACGGTTGGGCAGAGACTTTTAAGATGATTCGTGAATTACAACCCAATGCTGTCATCTGGAATGATGGTGGTGATCGTGGTGATCTGCGCTGGGTAGGCACAGAGGCAGGCAACGTGGGTGAGACCAACTGGAGTCTGATGCCGTCGAAAGGTGACACACCCTATCACATGTTGCATTTTGGTGTAGAGAATGGAGATGTCTGGTGTCCTGGCGAAACAAATACGAGCATACGTCCAGGCTGGTTCTATCACGAGGCCGAGAACGAACATGTGAAGAGTCTCTCGAAACTGATGGATACCTATTATAAATCGGTAGGACGTAACTCGACCTTGCTGTTGAATTTTCCAATTGCTCCCAATGGCCGCATCCATCCCAACGACAGCCTGAGAGGTATCGCGTTCAAAAAGATGATTGATGAAGTGTTTAAGACCGACCTCGCTCAAAAAGCCGAGATTCAGACCCAAGCGAATGTCACGACCATCAGGTTTAAGCAGCCTATAGCCTTTAACCGATTTGTGGTCGAAGAAGATATCCGATATGGTCAGCGCGTAAATAAATTCGCATTGGAAGCTGAAGTAGATGGGAAATGGGTGGCATTGAAGGATGAACTCGTGGAAAAGGGCGACGGGCTGACCACCATCGGTCATCGTCGTATCATCTGTTTCCCAACTGTCAAGGCTACAAGCCTGCGATTTACCATCCTTGATGCCAAGTGCAAGCCTATCATCAAACGTACATCCGTGTATCTGGCTCCAAAACTGACAGCCGACATCCCAGATTCAGGTGAGAAACGCAGTAGCAACCTACACTACTTCTTCAGCAGCTCCAAGCAGATGTTGATTGACTGGGACACAGAGCAAACCATCTCGTCGTTCCGCTATCTGCCTCCACAGAATACCAAAGAGGGTATGATTACTCACTATACTCTCTGGGTATCGACAGATTGGACGAACTGGACGAAATTGGCCACAGGCGAGTTTTCGAATATCGTCAACAACCCTATCTGGCAAACTATCAACTTTACTCCTACTAAAGCCAAAATGCTCCGATTGGATGCTGACCGCCTCGCTGATGGCGACCGCATGGCTTTCGGTGATTTTGAAGTAGTAACAAAGTAAAGACGATGAAATAGAGATTGCCTTTAGCTTAGTAACTCATGCTCTTGCCTTCCTTCCATTTGGTCAGCAGGAGTCCGTGTTTGTCAGTACAGTGGTCGAAAATCCACTGTCGACGTTCCTCTGAGATGGAATTCCACCAACGGGTACATGCTGGATAGGTGACATCAGCATCTTTGTTTCCTTCTTTCTCGGCTGCCTTAGCAGCGATGCGCTCTTTTTGGTTGATGGTGAGCGATGACCACCAGATATCAACTCTTGCCATATAAAATAAATTATAGACCCCCTTTGTCCTGCGGACAT